>VSDC01000412.1:0-2595 GCA_047459275.1 Gemmatimonadota bacterium | reverse complement strand
CATGACTCCAATCTCTCAAAGGTTGGAGCCTCCGGCAAACCCAGGGCGGTTCACTACTGCCCCGCCCCCACCTCCATGGGCAGTGCCGGGACGAGGCTCCGGCCAATGGCCTCGGCGATCGGCCGGATCTGGGCCATCAGCTCGTCGAAGTGCTCGGGGGCGAGGGACTGCGCCCCGTCGGAAAGGGCGCGGTCCGGGTCCGGGTGCACCTCGATGATGAGGCCGTCGGCGCCGGCGGCGATGGCGGCGCGGGCCATGGGGATGACCTTCGCGCGCACGCCGGTCCCGTGGGACGGGTCGGCGATGATCGGCAGGTGCGAGAGCGAGTGCACGACCGGGATCGCCGTGAGGTCCAGGAGGTTGCGCGTGTGGTGGTTGTCGAAGCCCCGGATTCCCCGCTCGCAGAGGATGACCTGGTCGTTCCCCTCGGCCAGGATGTACTCGGCGGCGAGGAGCAGCTCGGTGATGGTGGCGGCGGGGCCGCGCTTGAGCAGAACGGGCTTCCCGGTGCGGCCGGCCCGGCGGAGCAGCGGGTAGTTTTGCATGTTGCGGGCGCCGATCTGGATGATGTCGGCGTGCTCGGCAACGATGTCGACCGTGTCGGGCTCGAGGGCCTCGGTGACGACGGCGAGGCCGGTGGCCTCGCGGGCGCGGGCAAGCAGTTCGAGCCCCTTCACGCCGAGACCCTGCCACGCGTAAGGCGAGGTGCGGGGCTTGAAGGCGCCGCCGCGGAGGACCGTGGCGCCGGCGGCGCGGACGCGATGCGCGATCTCCAGGATCTGCTCCTCGGACTCTACGGAGCAGGGCCCGGCCATGACGGCGATCTCGTTCCCGCCGATGCGCGTGCCGTTCGGGAGTTCGACGATGGTCGGCTCCGGACGCCACTCGCGGGAGACCTGCTTGTACGGCCGCGTGACGTGGATGACCTGGAGGACGCCGGGCAGCCCCTCGAGGCGAGCGCTGTCGACGTTCCCGTCGTTCCCGACGAGGCCGATGGCGGTGCGCTGCTGCCCCGGGATGGGGCGCGCCTGGTAGCCGAGGTCCTGGATCGTGTCGACGACGCGCTGGATGTCCTCCTCCGACGCGTCGTGTCTCATCACGACGAGCATCGCGGTCTATACCTTCAGGAGAAAACCGGATTCCGGGGATGGAGTGTTAAAGGAACAATCTAGGCGACGTGGCGCCCGGCGTCCAGCGTCGGGGCGCCGTTACACCCGGCCGTATCGGTCCTCGAGACGGACGACGTCGTCGAGGTCGGGGGTCGAGGCCTCGAGGATGTCGCAGTCGGTGATGGCCTCCATCCGGTGGACGGTGCCGGTGGGGATGCGGAAGCTCTCGCCCTCGCGGATCGGGATCTCCTTCAGCTCCTCGACGGAGGGGCCCGCCCACAGTCGCATCTCCCCACGGAGCAGGTGGATCGTCTCGTCCTTGCGCTCGTGGTACTGGAGCGAGAGGGCGTGCCCCGCCTTCACGTGCAGGATCTTGCCGACGTAGCGGTCCGTGTGGGCCCAGATGAGCTCGTGGCCCCAGGGTTTCTCGACTCGCGTGACGGTCATCTCATATCGGAGCCCATGGGTGCATGCCGCCAATCCTCCGGGGCGCGACGGTGCAGGGTGGCGGATACTAGCCCGTCGCCCCGGATCCTGCAACGGAGATACCCAACCCGTCCCTCGCCACCACGATCTCGCCGCTCCACCCTGCCCCGCGCACGGCGGCCTCGACGCGATCCCAGCCGAGCTGGGGATACACGTGGGTCAGGAGGAGGGTTCGGGGCCCGGCGCGGCGAGCCATGCGTGCGACGCTCGAGGGGGAGAGGTGGATCGGGATCGCGAGGTCGTCCGGGAGCGAGCACTCGGCGATGAGGAGGTCCACGCCGCCCAGGAAGTCGGCGACTGCATCGTCGGGGCCGGTGTCGCCCGTGTAGCCGACGGCGGCGCCGCCCGTCTCGATCCGGTACGCCAGCGACTCGTCGGTGTGCGGGACGGCATGGGCGCGAAGCGTCGTCTCCGCATCGAGGGGGACGACCTCCCCGGGCGCGACCTCGCGGACGTGGACGTGGAAGCCCGGATCCAGGATGTAGGGCCCGAAGGCGTCGGCCAGGCGGCGGAAGAGATCGACGGTCCCCACCGGGCCGACGACGTCGAGGTGCCGGCGCCGCGGCTCGGCGAGGCCGTACTTCATCGAGAAGAGGAGGATCGGGATCCCGGCGATGTGGTCCGGGTGGAAATGGCTGACCACGAGGTGCGTGACCTCGCTCCACGGGACGCCGAAGCGGGCCATGTGGTGGAGCGAGCCGGGGCCGCAGTCCAGGAGGATGCGCGCGCCGGCGCCGGCGTCCACGTGGTAGCAGGCGCAGACGCGGTCGGGTTCGGGAGCGACGGTGCCGGAGCCGACGACGGTCAGGCGCACGGTGCGACCTCCTTCGCGTGGGCCGGCGGGAACGGGCCGGCGTGCTCGAGCCCGGAAGCGGCGTGCCGACGCCCGGGCCTCAGCCGGACCCGTCCTCCCCGATCCGCACGCCGACGATGGTGCTGACCCCCGGCTCCTCCATCGTCACGCCGTAGATCCAGTCCGCCGCCTCGATGGTGCGGGGGT
>VSDC01000411.1:0-2602 GCA_047459275.1 Gemmatimonadota bacterium | reverse complement strand
GACTCATCGAGCTCATCGAGGCGGCGGGTTATCGGGCCGAGCTGGGTGGTTGAGGTCGCGCCCGCCTTCGCCGAATTCCCATTCCCAGAAGAGGCCGACGCCGGTCTTCCTGCGTACGGAAAAGCCGGGCTCGTCCCTCCCCCCCGGGGCCTCGGGGAAGAAGCGCGGGACGCTGAAGGCCTCTAGCTTCGCGCCGAAAGGCGCGAAACCGCTGGCGCGGACGCGGACGCCCGGGAGCAGGTGCCCGTCCAGGGCCTGGGTGACGAAGACCTCGAATCGGTCGAAGATCGCGCCGGCGCCGAGCATCGGCCCGACCACGATAGGAGCGGGGTAACCGGGCCCGACCCGGATCGTGCCCGCCTGGAGCCAGCCGCGCTCGAGAGGGATGAAGTTGTACGCCTCGTCTGCTGCATAGCTCCACAGGAGCGCCGCCGATTGCGTGAAACTGCGCTCGTCGAACAGGTCGGAGGGATTGGACGGCCGCCAGGTCGGCCAGCGCCGCCACTCCCTGACCGGCTGCGGCTGGATGTCGTAGATGAGGAGCGCGCCGAGTTCTTCCTGCGTCTCGGGGAGGAGCGACCAGCGGGTTAGCCGTTCGCTCGGGCGGCCGGCGGGTCCGATGGCCAAGAACTCGAGCGGCGGGAAGAGGCGAGTCGCGGTCGCGATACGCCCCGATCCGACAGGCCACTCCTCCCGGTACTCGGCCTTGATCGCGATGCGCGGCTCCGTGCCGCCCTCGAAGCGGGCCGTGCCGCCGATGACGTGGAATCGTTCACCGAAGAAGGCGTAGTAGCCGCCCAGGACGTCGAGCGTGCCGTGCGCCTCGATCGTTTCGTCCCCCGTGACCACGACGACCTCCCCCTCGCCGGAGATGTCGCTGTCGTCGTCCACGACCGAGAAGGCGGTGTCGACCTCGATGACGACGCGCACATCGATCGGCGGCGGGCGGTCGTCGCGGGCGCGGCGTCTCAGCTCCGAATCCTCGGGCCAGGGGACGCGGCGGGCGAGGTCGGCGTAGGGCGGGTTGTCCAGGTCGAGGACCGGGTCGGGCTGGAAGGCGTCCTCTCGGAGCCAGCCGTGCAGGTCGTAGACGCGGCCGGTGAGGGACGGCCGCTCGAGGGGGCCCTCGAGGGCGAGCGAGGCCGAGGCGGTTACGTCGCCGTCCTCGTCGTTCTTGAGGTTGACGCTGTCGACCTTCGCGGCGAGGTCGACGCGGCGGGGGCCGGCGAAGAGGCGGATCGTACCTGTGATTGTGACGTCGCCGCCGCCGGCTGTCGCCCCGAGCGTGTCGAGGACGAGGAGCCCGTCGACCAGACGCGCCTCGGCCGCGATCTCCTCGACCGCGAGCGAGAGGGGCTCGACGAAGAGCGCGCCGTCGTCCAGGGTGAAGCGCGCACGGAACAGCGGGGCATCCACGGTGCCGCCGATGCGACCCCGCCCCCGGGCAACGCCGCGGACCCTGTCCACCGCCTCCGGAAAGGGGAGGAGGGCGAGGGGGAGCGAATCGGCGACGATGTCCACGTCGATCGGGCCGTCGCGGGCGAGGACGACGGAGCCTTCGGCGACGGCGACGAGGTCCGGTGGCGGCGGTGCCGGCGATGTGGATGGGCCCGGTGCAGGCGGCGCGGTGGGCGCGGTGGGCGAGTGTGCCGCGGGCTCGAGCCCGGCGATGCGTCGCGCGGCCTCCGGCTCGGCAATCACGACCGCGCTGCCCGACAACACGGGCGGCGCCGTGGCGCGGTCGACGAGCCTCGCGTCGAGCGTGGCGTGGACGCCGCCGATCCCGACCACGGATACGTCGCCGGTCACGGAGAGGAGCTCCGCGGGCCCCACCACGTCGAGACGGGCGATGAATGCGGTGTCCGCGGCCCGCAGCGGCTCGGCGCGCAGCGCGAGGTCGAGGAACGGCTCCGGTTCGAGGACGACGTCGCCTCTGGCGGCGAGACGGGAGACGTCCCCGCCGGCGCCGGTGTGAGTGAGTCGGGCGCGGAGCGCGATGGGGTCGCCGGCCGCGCCGTCGCCGGCGATCCAGCCGGTCCACGTGCCGGCCGGGATGGCGACGCCGAAGACGCGCTCGAAGTCCTGCGCGTGGACGGGCGCCGCCTCGGCGCGAAAGCGTCGGAAACCCAGGGCCGGCTCGATGTCGATCCCGCCGCGGGCGGTCGCGAGAGAGCTCCCGCTCGCCGCCCGGAGCCAGGCGATGTCGATCCTGCGGAGCTCGCGTCTGCCGGAGAGGGTGACCACGCCGGCGCCGCCGCCCGGTGCGGCCCGTCCGAGCTGGGGGATCAGCGCGGCCAGGTCCGTGAAGGCGAAGGTGTCCGCCGCGAGGGTCGTGGTCCATTCGTTGGTGCGGTAGGCCACGAAGTCGCCCCGGACCGAGGTATTGGGGAGGCGCACCTTCCCCCGGGCGAGGAGTCGGTCTGTCCGTTCCACGGCAAGAGCGAGGGAATGCACGACGAATGGTCGGCCCCGGATCTCGCCGGCCGCGTTCGCATGTTCGATCTCGAGTCGTTCCGCGAGCCCCGCGTCGCGCCCCCCGAGCCGGATGTCGACGGCGGTGAGGTCGACGTCCCGCATGCGCCAGAGCCAGGGGCCGCGGTCG
>VSDC01000410.1:0-2608 GCA_047459275.1 Gemmatimonadota bacterium | reverse complement strand
TCCTTCCTTACATCCCGGTCCGGGCTACCTGACCCGCCGTGACGTGGAACTCGGCACGACGGTTCATGGCCCATGCCTCCTCGTTCGACTCCCGAACGAGCGGCTGCTCCTCACCCATGCTCGCCGTCTCGAAGCGGCTCGCATCCAGGCCGAGGCTGACCAGGAAGTCACGCACCGCGTTCGCGCGGCGCAGGCCGAGGGCCAGGTTGTACTCGACCGAGCCGCGCTCGTCCGCGTGTCCCACGATCCGGACCCGCACGTCCGGGTTCGCACGCAGGACCGTCGCCTTGCGCCGGAGCGTCTCCTGGTCCGACGGGCGAATGTCGAATTTGTCGAAGTCGAAGTGCACCATCTCGGCGAGGATCTCACGCGCACGGCGCGCTTCCTCCTCCGCACGCCGCCGCGCCTCTTCCTCGGCCCGACGACGCTCCTCCTCCAGACGCCGACGCTCTTCCTCCGCGCGGCGCGCAGCCTCGATGCTGTCCGCCCGGGCCTGCGCAGCCAGCTCCTCCGGCGTCGGTCCCGTCTGCTTCGCCTGCCTGCTGCCGCATGCTCCGACGAGCAACGCGCCGATCAGGACCGGAAGGATGATTCGCTTCTGCATCTCCCGTCTCCTTGATGGATGTAGGTGGATTCGTAGAACCTCCGCGGGCGCAGCGCCCTACTCGCCGCGCACCGTCAGGGCCGACGCTCGCTTCAGCGTCGGCGACCAATCAGGCGTTCGAAATCGTTCGCCCAGAACGAGCGGCCGCGTCCGGCCGCTCGCCGCGTCGATCACGTACAGTCCCGATCCGGACGGTCGAACGCTCAGGAAGACGATGTGCCGGCCGTCGGGCGCCCAGCTCGGGTCCTCGTTCCGGCCTTCCTGCGTGATTTGCTGCACCGTGCTCCCCGGCCTCGCCGCGTCCGCCACCATGATCTGATGCTGTCCTCGCGACCGGCCGTGGAACGCCACGAACGATGTCTCCGGCGACCAGTCCGGCGCCGCGTAGTGTCCGGGCTCGCCGTACGTGTACGGCGACAACAGCACCGCCTCGCCACCCTGCGCCGGCATCACGTAGATGTGCGCCTGGCCGATCCGGTCGGAGTTGAACGCGATCAGCCGCCCATCCGGTGAGTACGTGGGTGACAGGTCCGCACCCGGACCGCCGCGGACCAGTCGCCACTGCCCCGTGGCCAGCTCGACCTCGAAGAGATCCAGATCCCGGCCGTTCTCCACCGCCAGCATGATCCGCTCGCCGTCCGGGGAGTAGACCGGCGTCGTGTTCAGCCCGCGTCGCGTCGAGATCCGCCTCTCCGCGCCCCTCTCCAGGTCCAGCTCGATGACGTCCCACGAACCATCGTCCCGGCCGACCGCGTAGACGACTCGTCGTCCGTCCGGCGACCAGGAGGGCGACATGAGCACGCCGTCGACCCGCTTGATCCGCCGCAAGTTCTCGCCGTCCGAGTCGACGACCATGAGATCCCGTGAGCCGTCCGGCGCCTGGCTCACGAAGAGGATCCGCGAGGCGGCCATCCCGGGCTGCCCCGTCGCCCACCGCACCACCTCGTCCGCCACGGCGTGCACCGCCATGCGATGTTCGGGATCGGTGGACGGCGGTATGCGGAACGCCTGGATCTCCTTCACGACGCCGTAGACGACGTCGTGCAGCGTGAGCCGCAGGAGGTGGTTCCCGTCTTCGAGCCGCTCGAGCGCGCCGTCCAGGACGAAGACGACGTTGAGTCCGTTCCACGTCGCGTAGTCGACCGGCCCCGAGGCGAGCTGTGGCGGAACCTCGAACATCTCGAAGCGGTCGCTGTAGTCGAGGTCGCGCCGGATGATCTCGCCGACCTGCGCCGCCAGCTCTGCGTCGCCCACGGACGTGAAAGCCCGGACCGCGAGCGACGGACGCTTGAGCGTCTGGTAGATCAACCCCAGACGCACGCCGGTCGGAAGGCGAGTGGTGTCCTGCTGCGCCGCGAGCGGCGTCGCGAGGACCAGCAACAACAGCAATGTCAAGCGATGCGTTTGCATCTTATGTCGCCCTCGGCGTCATGTAAAGTCTGATCCCGTCACCTGGCCGGGCGGAAATAGAACAGGACCGGAAGCCGGTCTCCGGGGAACCCCTCGGGAAGCGGCCCGAACGCGCCGCGCCGACCCGCCTGCTCGATCGCGGCCATCGCCTCGAAGTTGAACGACGCGTCGCCGGAGCCGCGAACGAGCCGGATGTCCTCGATCGTCCCGTCCTTGCGGATCACGAAGTAGACCTCCGCCTCCAGCCCGCTGCGTCCGGTCCAGCGGAAGTAGCGGCTGATCTGGAGCTGGATGTTCTCGAGGTAGCCGGGGAACGGGAACTCCTCTCCCTCGATCCTGATGTCGATCCCCGCGCCCGCTTCTTTCGCGTTCGGGTCCGGCCTCGGCCCCGTCGGCCTCGGAACGGGCGCTTCCTTCGGCTCCTCCTCCTTCACCGCCGCCGCCTTGGACGGGTCCGGCTTCGGTGTCGATTCCGCCTTCGGAGGCTGCGGCCGCGGTTGCGGCTGCCGCTGGGGCTGCGGCCTCGGCCCCGGTTTCGGAGGCTCCGGCTTCGGCGGCTCTGGCTTCGGCGGCTCTGGCTTCGGCGGCTCTGGC
>VSDC01000409.1:0-2615 GCA_047459275.1 Gemmatimonadota bacterium | reverse complement strand
CGCCGCCTGCGCCCGGTCCGGATCGCGCTCTGGGACCGCTACGGCGGGTCGATGGAATCCGGTTGGACGCGCTGGATCTTCGAGCAGTTCGACTTCCCCTTCGAGGTCGTCTTCCCGCAGCGGCTCGACCGGGGGAACCTGAAGAAGGACTTCGACGTGCTCGTCTTCGTCGACGGCGCGATCCCGGCTTCCGACCGGCAGGGCCGCTCGCCGTGGTCGATGGACGAGTCGGCGATCCCGGCCGAGTACCGCCACATGCTCGGCCAGGTCACCGTCGCGAAGACGGTCCCGCAGATCAAGAAGTTCCTCGAGGACGGCGGCACGGTGATCACGATCGGCAGCTCGACGGTCCTCGCGCGGCACCTCGGCCTCCCGGTCGGCGACCACCTGGTCAAGGAGAACGGCGAGCGGCTGGCGCCGGAGGAGTTCTACGTCCCCGGCTCGATCCTCCAGGCCCGGGTGGACAATACCCGCCCGGTCGCCTTCGGGCTGCGCGAGTACGCCGACTTCATGTTCGTCCGCTCGCCGGTCCTGCGTCTCGAGCCCGGCGCGGAGACCGCCGGCGTGCGCGCCGTCGCCTGGTACGACAGCCCCGAGCCGCTGCGCAGCGGCTGGGCGTGGGGCCAGGAACGCCTCCAGGGCGGCGCGGCCGTCGTCGAGGCGCCCGTCGGGAAGGGGATGCTCTACCTCTTCGCGCCCGAGGTGCTGTACCGCGGCCAGTCGCACGGGACGTTCAAGTTCGTATTCAACCCGATCTCGCTGGCGCGGGCGGAGCGCTCGCGGGTGAGGTAGCGCGGCGGGCGTCCTGCCGACGCCTCGGAAAAACCAACCCCCGGTGCGGTGAAATCACCGCCCGGGGGTTCGTGCTAGGAGGCCCGCCTCAACCCCTCTCCTCTCCCGGCGCCGGGCCGCCGCGCTCGGCGACCGGCGGCGTCGGCGCGCGGGTGAGGAAGGCGTAGTGCATGACCCAGCCGGCGAGCGCGCCGCCGATGAGGGGGCCGATCCAGTACACGAGCTGGTCGTCCCAGGCACCCGAGGCGAGGGCCGGGCCGAAGGCGCGCGCGGGGTTGACCGCGGCGCCGGTCAATGGCCCGATCGCCATGATGTCCAGCGTGATCGTCAACCCGATCGCGAAGGGAAAGATCGACGCCGGCGCCCGCTCGTCGACCGCCGTCCCGAAGACCACGAACACGAGGAAGAAGCTCGCGATCGCCTCGAGGACAATCCCGGCGCCGGCCGGGATCGTGGGCGCGAGCGCCGGCGTCCCCGCGGCGACGGCGTCGGCGCCGATGACGGCGGCCAGGATGAACGCGGCGACGGCTCCGCCGACGAGCTGCGAGAGCCAGTAGACCGCGCCCGTGCCCACGTCCATCCGGCCCGTCACGACGAAGCCCAAAGTGATCGCGGGGTTGAAGTGCCCGCCGGAGACCGCCGCCAGCGCCGCGACCATGACCGCGATGATCAGCCCGTGCGCGAAGGCGATCGAGGCGAGGTTCACGGTGCCCTCCGGCAAGACGGCCACGTCGCCGGCCGTGACCGCGAGCACGCCGACGAAAATGAGGGCGAAGGTGCCGATGGCTTCGGCCAGCGCCCGTTGCCAGATCGGTGTCGTCATATGCGGCCTCCCGGTGGTGCAGGCTTCTATCCGGCCCCAGGACCCGACGTGATCGGGCGCGGACACGCAACTGCCGGGCCAGGTGATCGCGCACTACCGCGCGCCGGAGGCCGCATGTAACTTCCCATGCGTCTCGCGGGTTGTACGACTGTCCGCAACCTCAACGAAGGAGCAGAGATGCACAGCGGACCGACGCTCGTTCACCACGGCCTCGCCGCCGCCCTGGCACTCGGCCTCGCCTTCGGCGCTTCGCCGCGAGTCGCCGCGGCGCAAACCGCCCAAGGCTCGCACCATCACGGCGCCGGCACCGAGCACCAGCACGGCGCCGGGCACCAGCACGACCCGTCGCACCACGCCCAGCATCACGCCGACAACCCGATCGTCATCGCGATCCACGGCGGCGCGGGTACCATTCGCCGCGGGTCCATGACCCCGGAGATGGAGCAGGCCTACCGGGCGAAGCTGGAGGAGGCGCTCCGCGCCGGGTACGCGGTCCTGCAGCAGGGCGGCACGAGCCTGGACGCGGTCGTCGCGGCGATCGTGATCCTCGAGGACTCGCCGCTCTTCAACGCCGGCAAGGGCGCGGTCTTCACCAACGCCGGGACGAACGAGCTCGACTCGTCGATCATGGACGGCGCGACGCTGCGCGCCGGCGCCGTCGCGGGCGTCAAGACGGTCAAGAACCCGATCCGCCTGGCCCGCGCGGTCATGGAGAAGTCCCCGCACGTGATGATGGCCGGCGCGGGCGCCGAGGCGTTCGCCGCCGAGCAGGGGCTCGAGATCGTCGACCCGTCGTACTTCTTCACCGAGTCCCGCTGGGAGGCGCTCCAGCGCGCCAAGGCCCAGGAGGCGGATCGGCCGGTCCTGCGCGACGAGGAGGCCTCCCTCGCCTTCCCCGACGATTACAAGTTCGGCACGGTCGGAGCCGTCGCCCTCGATCGCCACGGCAACCTGGCCGCGGGCACCTCGACCGGCGGGATGACGAACAAGCGCTGGGGCC
>VSDC01000408.1:0-2618 GCA_047459275.1 Gemmatimonadota bacterium | reverse complement strand
ATGCAGCGCAACTTCCGCGACCTGGCGTTCGCGTTCACCCTCGCGCTCCTCCTCGTTTACATGATCCTTGCCGCGGAATTCGAGTCGTTGATCCACCCGTTCACGATCCTCCTGAGCGTCCCTCTCGCTCTGGTCGGCGCCATCCTGGCGCTCTGGGTCACGGGCGCCGGGATCAACGCGATGAGCCTGATCGGGATCATCATCCTCGTCGGGATCGTCGACAACAATGCGATCGTGGTGATCGACCTGATCAACAAGCTTCGTCGACAGGGGCTCGCGGTCCGCGAGGCGATCCTCGAAGCCGCCCGCGCCCGCCTGCGTCCGATCATCATGACGACGCTGACGACGCTGCTCGGCGTGCTTCCCATGGCGATCGCCATCGGTAGGGGAGCCGACCTGCGCGCGCCGCTCGCCATAGCGATCTTCGGCGGGCTCTTCACCGCGACTGCGCTCACGCTCTTCGTCATCCCCGTCGCCTACGATCTGATCGACGAGGCGGGCGCGCGACTGCGCGGGATACGACGCGAGCAGCTCCGGGCTGCGGCGGCCGCGCCGGCGGCCGAGCCGGTCGCGGCGGAGCTTGGACATGGAGATTGAGGCCCGACCATGGTCCGTTTTTCCATACGCCGGCCCGTCGCCATCACCATGGCGTACCTGGCCGTGGCGCTCCTCGGCGTGGCGGCGTGGCGCAACATCCCGATCGAGCTGTTGCCGGAGACGGAGCTTCCGCGGCTGCAAGTCACGGCGGAGCTGTGGGGCGCCTCGCCCGAGGTGACGGAGGCGCTGCTCACCGCGCCGCTCGAGGCGGCCATCCAGCAGGTCCGGGGCGTCCAGAAGATCGAGTCGCAGTCGTACGAGTATTACGGACGTGGCCGCGCGGAGATCACGGTGCACTTCGCGCGCGGGACCGACATGAACTTCGCTCGCCTGGAGCTTTCCGAACGCCTCGCCGCCCTCGAGAGCGATCTCCCGCCCAACGCGACGACGCCGGTCGTCGACCCGTACATCCCCGACGAGTTCGCGGAGCAACACAGGCCGTTCTTGCGATACACGGTCACGGGGCCGTACACGCTGGAGGCGCTGCGCGCGCACGTCGACGAGGTCATCGAACCGGAGATCACCCAGATCGACGGCGTCGCGTACGTGCAGGTGTTCGGCGGCCTCCGGCGGCTCCTCGAGATCGAGCTGGACGAGGAGAAGATCCAGGCGCTGCGTCTCCAGCCCGGGGAGATCTGGCGCCGCATCCGAGACCTGGAGTACGTCCAGCAGGCCGGCGTCGTCGAATCCCGGGGGATGCTCCGGTCCATCGCGATCCGGCACCGCGCAGAGAATGCATCGGAGATCGCGGACATCCCGCTCCTTTCCGCCGGCGGACAGGTGGTTCGCGTGCGTGACGTCGCGCGAATCCACGACACGTTCGAGGAGCCCACGTACTACTACCGGATCGACGGCCAGCCGGCGCTGTCCTTCATCGTCTACAAGGAGGTGGGGACGAACACGGTGGCGGTGGCCGATCGCGTGAAAGAGCGTCTGGCGGAGATCGAGCCGCTGCACCCACCGGGTTTCCGGCTGATCCTCGACGACGACGAGAGCAAGGAGATTCGCGCGCAGCTCACGGATCTACGCTTCCGGGCGTTGATCTCGGCCGGCGTGATCTTCGTCGTCCTGCTCCTCTTCCTCGGATCCTTCTCCTCGGCAGCCATCGTCTTCGCGACGATCGCGTTCTCGATCCTGATCACGCTGAACCTCATTTACTTCGCGGGCTTCACCCTGAACGTCCTCACCCTCATGGGGCTCGCCATGGGGTTCGGCCTGATCGTGGACAACGCGATCGTGGTCCTGGAGAACATCTACCGTCTGCGCCGAACGGGCTTGAGCCCGGAGGTCGCCGCGGAGCAGGGCGCATCCGAGGTCGTGCTGGCGATCCTCGCGGCAACGCTGACCACCATCGTGGTGCTCATCCCGTTCGTCTATCTGCAGGGCGAGCTGCGTGTGTTCTACGTGCCGCTCGCCATCGTCGTAGGGTTCGGTCTTGTCGCGAGTCTCTTCGTCGCGTTCACGTTCATCCCCGCGGTCGGCTCGCGCCTCCTCGCCGGGGTCGGCCCGGCCGCGGCAGGCACGCCTGGAGCGGGTGCGGCCGGGGGGGGCGGAACGGCCGTCGCCTCACAGGCGCGGCCGCCTTTCTACCTTCGGCTGTACGCGGGGTTGATCCGGGGCACGCTGCGCTTCCCTTGGGTCACGGTCGTCCTCGCCTCGGCAATGCTCGGCGGGACCTACTACCTCTTCGACAAGTACGTGACGCGAGGCGTGGTGTGGGGTCGTTGGGGCGGGAGCAACACCTACATCGACATCCGCATGACGCTCCCCCGAGGCGAGGAGTTGGAGCGTACGGACGAGCTGGCACGCTACTTCGAGCGGAAGCTGCTCACAATGCCCGAGGTGGAGCGCTTCGTCACAAGGGTCCAGCCCCAGTTTGCACACATTCGCGTCACGTTCCCGGATTCGTTGAACCTCACGCAAATTCCGGTCGTGATCACGGAGCAGATGCAGGCGTTCGCGCACCAGTTCAGCGGCGCGAACATCTCCGTGGTCGGCTACGGGCTCCCGTTCTTCGGCGG
>VSDC01000407.1:0-2627 GCA_047459275.1 Gemmatimonadota bacterium | reverse complement strand
GGCCGGGAGGTCGCCTTCTTCGAGAACATGGAGGAAGAGGAAGAGGCGGCGCTCGTCTCGACGGCGGCGACGCGCTTCTACTTCGGGCAGGGCGAGCACGGGCTGGAGGACCTTCCCCGGGAGATCCTGGTGCCGACGGAGTTCCCGGACCTGGCGCTGATCGAGGAGATGGTCGGCAAGGTCGCGGGCCGGCGGATCCGGGTCCTCGCTCCGCAGCGAGGCGACAAGCTCCGGTTGATCGAGCTGGCGAACCAGAACGCGCGGCACCTCCTGGAGGAGCGTGTAGTGTTGACGGAGTCGGTGCGGGAGCGCGCGGACGACGTCGTCTATGCGCTCCAGGAGGCTCTCGACCTCAAGGTGGTGCCGCGGATGCTGGTCTGCTTCGACATCTCCCACACCCAGGGCACGGAGGTGGTGGGGAGCGCCGTCGTCTTCGAGAACGGCGAGCCGAAGAAGTCCGAGTACCGGCGCTTCAAGGTGCGGGGCGATTGGGGGAACGACGACTTCCGGTCGATGGCGGAGGTCGTGGGGCGCTACTTCAGGCGCCGGATCGATGAGGGGCTGCCGCTGCCGGACCTCGCCGTCATCGACGGCGGCAAGGGCCAACTCAGCGCGGCCGCGGCGGCGATGGAGGCCGCGGGAGCGGGCGGCGTGGCGCTCTGCTCACTGGCGAAGCGAGAGGAGGAGGTCTACCTTGTGGGCCGCCCGGACCCTCTGCGCCTGCCGCGCACGAGTCCTGCGTTGCGGCTGCTCCAACGGGCGCGCGACGAGGCGCACCGTTTCGCACACGGGTACAACAGGAAGTTGCGGCATCGCAGGACACTGACGAGCGTGCTGCGGGAGGTGCCGGGGATCGGCCCGACCCGGCAGCGGGCGCTGCTCGAGCGGTTCGGCAGCGTGCGGTCGCTCAGGGCGGCGTCCGTGGAGGAGATCGCCAGGGTGCCGGGATTCTCGGAGACGCTTGCTCGAAGGCTACTCGACCACCTGAACCGATAGACCGTGGTACGTACCCGCTTCGCCCCCAGCCCGACCGGCAGCCTGCACGTCGGGAACGCCCGCATCGCGGTATTGAACTGGCTCTTCGCCCGCAAGCACGGGGGCGCCTTCATCCTGCGGATCGAGGACACGGACCGTGAGCGCACGGTCCCCGGCTCGGAGGCCAGCATTCTGGAAGACCTGCGCTGGCTCGGCCTGGATTGGGACGAGGGACCGGGCGTCGAGGGGCCGGCGGGGGAGGGGCCCCACGCGCCGTACCGCCAGAGCGAGCGCGGCGCGATCTACCGCGACCATGCCCGGAAACTCGTGGACGCCGGGCTGGCCTACCCGTGCTACTGCACCCCCGAAGAGATCGAGGCGGCCAGGGAGGCCGCGATCGCCCGGGGCGAGAGGCCGCAGTACGCCGGGACGTGCCTCCGCCTGACCCGCGACCAGATCGCGCGCTACGAGCGTGAGGGGCGCCGCCCGGCGCTCCGGTTCCGGACCCCGTCCGAAGGGAAGATCGTCGTCCACGATGTCGTGCGTGGCGAGGTGGCGTTCGACGCCGCTGAGGTCGGGGATTTCATCCTGCTCCGCTCTGATGGAATGCCCACCTACAACTTCGCGGTCGTCGTCGACGACGCGCTCATGGAGATCACGCACGTGATCCGCGGCGTGGGCCACCTGTCGAACACGCCTCGGCAGGTCCTCCTCTACGAGGCGCTGGGCTACACGCCGCCGGTCTTCGTCCACGCCCCGACCGTGCTGGGGCCGGACCGGCAGAAGCTGTCCAAGCGCCACGGCGCCAAGGCGCTCGCCGACTACCGGCGTGAAGGGTACCACCCGGACGCGGTGGTCAACTATCTCTCGCTGCTGGGGTGGTCGAGTCCGTCCGGCGACGAGTTCCTCGTGCGCGAGCGGCTCATCACGGAGATCTCCCTCGAGCGGATCCGCGCGATCGATGTCGTCTTCGACCCGGAGAAGCTGCGCTGGCTCTCGTTCAAGCACATCGAGCGTATGAGCACCAGGGAGCTGGCGGACGCGGTGGATGCTTTCATCGACCGCGAACGCTATCCCATCTCCCAGGAGGCGCTCCCGATCGTGGTGGAGGCGGTGCGGTCGCACCTCTCGTGTTTCTCCGAGATCAACGACCATCTGGCTCCGTTCGTGCCCACGCTCGACGAGGCGGGCATGGCGCGCCGGGACGCGCTCCGCACGGACGCGGCCGCCCAGGCCGTGCTTCGCGCCGCTCGCGATCGCCTCGCCTCGCTCCCCGAGTGGGAGGATTCGGCGATCGACGCCGCAGTCCGCGAGGCGGGTGCCGGGGTCGGCGCCCGGGGACGCGCGTTGTTCGAGCCGCTGCGAATCGCCTTGACGGGGGAGGAGCACGGCCCTCCCCTCAGCAAGGTCGCGGCCGTTCTCGGTCGGGCCGCCGTTCTCGACCTACTGGATGCGGCAATCGGTCCCGGAGCCGCGGCGTGAGGCGGGCTGCAGCCACCGAAACCGTTGCGGCGCGGGCCAGGGAGCGCCAAGTTTGACGCCGGTCCACCGCGCACCTATATTTGTTCCGTTTGTCTAAGCGCTGAATTGGAGGCCTTTTGCGTGGGCTGATCTTCGATCCGTTCGCCGGGATCAGCGGTGACATGATCCTC
>VSDC01000406.1:0-2631 GCA_047459275.1 Gemmatimonadota bacterium | reverse complement strand
GATCTACGAGGGCACGACCAACATGCAGCTCCAGACCATCGCGAAGTACATGCTGAAGTGAGCCGGCGCGGGGGAAGTCGCGGGAACGGCCCGGCGCCGCCGGGCAACGGCTCCCCAACCCGGCCTGACCTCCGCGGTTCGCGGGGGAATGCCACGCGAGTCGGTCCGGTGGAATCCACCGGGCCGACTCGTTTCGTTTCGGGCGAGCTGAGAGGCGGTCGGCGCGGACCTGCTTCCGCAGCGGCCAACCGATGAGAAAGTCGGCCCCCGCCGCACCCGGCTCAGGCGCCGGTGCCGTTCCCCGCCACGACAGGGCGGCCGGCCGCCTGCCAGGCGGCGATCCCGCCGGCGAGATTGATCACGTTGTCGATCCCGTTCGCCTTCAGCAGGCTCGCGGCGATGGCGCTCCGCGCGCCGCCCTGGCAGTGGACGACGAGGGGCCGGTCGACCGGGACCTCGTCGAGCCGGTCCGTGAGGTAGCCCAGTGGAATATGGACGAGGCGCCCGCCCGCGACCGTGTCCGGCAGTCGGGCGGCCTCCCATTCGGCCCGCCCCCGCACGTCGAGGACCGCGAACTCGCCCGGGCGCGCCGCGAGATCGTCCGCCGTGAGCTGAGGAACCGATCCGAGCGCGCGGCCCGACGCCGCCCACGCCTCGACGACGTCGTCCGTGAAGTACCCGCCGATGCGGTCCAGGCCGATCATGGCCAGGTCCTTCACCGCCTCGTCCAGCGCGTGCGATTCTCCGTCCTCGACGATCAGGTAGAAGTCCCGGTCGTACGGGACCAGCCACCCGGCCCACGTGTTGAAGGAGCGGTTCAGCGGGATGTTGATCGTCCCGGGCACGTGCGCGGACGCGAAAGCCGCTGCCCGGCGCGTGTCGACCACGATCGCGCCCTCCTCGAGCAGCCGGGCTAGACGGTCCGCGGGGAGGCGCTCCGGACGACGGAACCCGTCGAGGATCGTCGGGCCGAGCTTGTTGATCCGCTTCATCTGGGCGAAGTACTTCGGCGGCTCGGGCTGACCCGAGAGCACCGCGCGGACGAACTCGTCCTCGTCCTCGATCTGGAACGCCCAGTTGTAGAGGCGCTCGTAGCCCACCGTGCTGTGCGGGATCGCGCTCAGCCCCTTCCCGCACGCGCTCCCCGCGCCGTGGCCTGGCCAGATCTGGAGCCAATCGGGCTGGGACTTGAACGCCTGCAGCGACCGGAACAGACGCCGGGCGCCGGGCTCCGCCGTGCCCTCCACCCCGGCCGCCTTCTCGAGGAGGTCCGGGCGCCCGATGTCGCCGACGAAGACGAAGTCGCCGGTCAGCGCCGCGATCGGACGGTCCGCGACGGCGCCGTCCGTGACCAGGAACATCAGGTGCTCCGGCGTGTGGCCGGGCGTGTGGACCGCCTGGATCCGGATGTTGCCGATGTCGAACGTGTCACCGTCCTTGAGCAGCACCGTCGGACGCTCGCCGGCGTATGCGTACTTCCAGTTCTCGTCGCCCTCGTCCGACAGGTACATCGTCGCGCCCGTGCGGGCGGCCAGCTCCCGCACCCCGGAGACGAAGTCGGCGTGGATGTGCGTCTCCGTCACGGCCGTGATGCGCAACCCCTCACGCTCGGCCGCCTCGATGTACTGGTCCACGTCCCGCATCGGGTCGACCACCACCGCCTCGCCCGTCGCCGCACAGCCGAGCATGTAGCTGGCCTGGGCGAGCTTCTCGTCGTAGAAACGCTTGACGATCATCTTCTTCCATTCCTTTTCGAAAGCCGCTCATGGCACGTCGTGCCGTTCACGAACCCACCACCGCCGCGTCCACCTCTGCGCCGGCTCCCTCCCCCCCGGCATCCGGCAGGAAGACGGCGCGATTTTGGTAGAGGATGAAACTGCCCATGATCACCAGGAAGACCGCGAACGCGCGCCGGAGCACAGTCTGCGGCAGATACCGGACGAGCCACGTACCGGCCGTGATCCCGGCCACGGCCACCGCCGTGAACAGACCCATGAACGCCCAGTCCACCTCGACCCGACCGAGGTAGCCGAAGAAGCCGGACGCCGTGTTGAGGGCGATCACCAGGAGCGACGTCCCTACCGCCTCCTTCATCGGCACCCCGGCGAGGAGGACGAGCGCGGGGACGATCAAGAAGCCGCCGCCGACGCCGACCAGTCCGGTCAGCACGCCCACGCCGATCCCCACCACCGCGATCGGCGCGAGCGGCATCCGCTCCTTTGCCCGTCCCGCCGCCTCGGTCGGCCTCCTCCCGCGGAACATGAAGTACGCGGCGAGCAGCATCACCGCTCCGAAGAGGGCGAGCTGCGCCGCGCCGCTGAAGAGCACCGCCAGCCGGGCGCCCAGGTACGTGCCCACCATGGCGACGACGCCGAAGATCGCCGCCACGCGCAGGTTCACGTTCCCAGTGCGCCAGTGCCCGAGGGCGCCGAACAGGCTCGTCGCGCCCACGACGGCCAGGCTCATGGCGATCGCCGGCTTCGGGTCGAAGTCGAGCAGGTACACGAAGACCGGCACCGTCAGGATCGACCCGCCCCCTCCCAGCACCCCGAGAACCAGGCCGATCGCCGCAGCCGCCAGCAGCCCGAGCCCCATCGCTCCCTCCTCAAGCCCCGCAGCAGCTCCGAGCCG
>VSDC01000405.1:0-2638 GCA_047459275.1 Gemmatimonadota bacterium | reverse complement strand
CGACCGGCGGCGGTGGAGGCGGTGGAAGCGGTGCCCGCGGCGGCGTCCGCGCCGCCGCGGGGGGCGGCGATTCGGCGAGCGTGCCGGGCACGGCGTCATCTCCTGCCTCTACACCGGCTCCGCCGTCGCCTTCCGCCTCCGCGCCGACAGCGTCACCGGAAGGATAGTTCCTCAGGAAGGGCAGCTGCGCGATGCGTGTCCACATCATCGGCGGCGGGCCGGGCGGGCTGTACGCGGGGATCCTCCTCAAGCGCGCCGACCCGTCGCACGCGATCGTCGTCTACGAACGCAACCGCTTCAACGACCCGTTCGGCTTCGGCGTCGTCTTCTCCGACGCCACCGGCCACGCCCTCGCCGACGCCGACCCGCCCACCTTCGCGGCGATGGAGCGCCGCTTCGCCCACTGGGACGACATCGACATCCACTACGACGGCCACGTCATCACCTCGACCGGCCACGGCTTCAGCGGCCTCTCGCGGCGCGGGCTCCTCGAGATCCTGACCGCCCGGGCGACCGAACTGGGTGTTGACATCCGTTTCGGCTGCGAGGTCGTCGAGCCCGAATCGCTCGCGGACGCGGACCTCATCATCGCGGCCGACGGCGTCAACAGCGCCACCCGCGAGCGCTACCGCGAGCACTTCCGCCCGACGATCGACGTGCGCCCGAACCGCTTCGTCTGGCTCGGCACGACCCGCCCGTTCCCGGCCTTCACCTTCTTCTTCAAATGGGACCGGCACGGACTCTGGCGCGTGCACGCCTACCAGTTCGAGGACGGGCTCTCGACCTTCATCGTCGAGACGACGGACGCGACGTGGCGCGCCGCGGGGCTCGACCCCGAGGACGAGGCTGCGACGATCGCCTTCTGCGAGGCGCTCTTCGCCGAGGAGCTCCAGGGTCACGAGCTCCTCGCCAATCGCTCGATCTGGCGCCAGTTCCCCACGGTCCGGAACGAGCGCTGGAGCCATGTGATCGAGACCGCGGACGGGCGCCGCACGCCCCTCGTCCTGATCGGTGACGCCGCGCACACCGCCCACTTCTCCATCGGCTCCGGGACCAAGCTGGCGATGGAGGACGCGATCGCGCTGGTCGGGGCGCTGCAGTCGGAGCCGGACATCGTGCGCGCCCTCGAGGCGTACGAGGCCGGGCGTCGTCCGGCGGTGGAAAGCCTCCAGCGCGCCGCGCAGGTGAGTCTCGAGTGGTTCGAGGGCACCGAACGCTTCTGGGGCACGCACCCGCTCCAGTTCGCCTTCAACCTCCTCACCCGCTCGCTCCGGATAACGCACGATAACCTGAAGGTCCGCGATCCCGACTTCGTCGCGCGGGTGGACGCCTGGTTCGCGGAGCAGGCGGACCGGCAGGTTCGGGGTGAGGCGACGGAGGCGATGCCGCCGGCAATGCGCCTGGTCGCGGCGGACGGGGGCACGGCCGCGCCGCAGGCGCAATCCCCGCCCGAAGGGCCATCTCCCGCGCCGCAGGCGCCCTCCTGCGGTCGCGAAGCGGCCGCCCCCGCCCCGCAGGGGCCGTCCCCCGCCGGCCTCCGGCCGGCCGGTCCCGCCGCGCGCAGCGCGGCCGACCCCCGTGCGCGTAGCGCGCCGCTCCCCGCGGCGACCACGCCGCCGCTGTTCACGCCGTTCCGGGTTCGAGACCTAGTCCTCCACAACCGCGTCGTGGTGTCGCCGATGTGCCAGTACAGCGCCACCGACGGCACCGTCGACGACTGGCACCTCGTGCATCTGGGCAGCCGCGCCGTCGGCGGCGCCGGACTGGTCATGGCGGAGATGACAGCCGTTAACGCCGAGGGACGCATCACGCACGGCTGCGCGGGACTCTACAAGCCCGAGCACGTGGCCGCGTGGAAGCGGATCGTCGACTTCGTGCACCGGCATACCGACGCCAGGATCGGGATCCAGCTCGGCCACGCCGGCCGCAAGGCCGCCACCACCCGCCCGTGGGATCGCGACGACAACGAGCCGCTCACGCCGGAGGAGGGCGCGTGGCCCATCATCGCGCCATCGCCGATCCCCTACTTCCCGCACAGCCAGGTCCCCCGCGAGATGGACCGCCGCGACATGGACAAGGTCCTCGAGGACTACGTCCGCGCCGCCCACATGGCCGAGGAAGCCGGCTTCGACTGGCTCGAGCTCCACTGCGCCCACGGCTACCTCCTCGGCACATTCATCTCGCCCCTCACGAACCAGCGCACCGACGAGTACGGCGGCTCGCTCGAGAACCGGATGCGCTTCCCCCTCGAGGTCTTCGACGCGATCCGCGCCGTCTGGCCCGCGCACAAGCCCATGTCCGTGCGCATCTCCGCCGTCGACTGGGCGCCGGGTGGGATGGAGTCCGACGAGGCCGTCGCCGTCGCAAAGCTCTTCAAGGAGCACGGCTGCGACATCATCGACGTCTCCGCCGGCCAGACCGTCGCGCACCAGCGCCCGCGCTACGGCCGGCAGTTCCAGACCCCGTTCGCGGACCGGATCCGCCACGAGGCCGGGATCCCGACCATGGCCGTCGGCAACATCTCCTCGTTTACGGATGTTAACACCATCCTCGCCGCCGGCCGCGCGGACCTCGTACTCATGGCGCGCGCGCACCTGTGGGACCCATATTGGACCCGGCACGCCGCCCACGAGCTGGG
>VSDC01000404.1:0-2640 GCA_047459275.1 Gemmatimonadota bacterium | reverse complement strand
CACGCGCGAGGAGTTCTTGAGGCTGGCGACGGCGCATGGGCTCGGCGGCTGAGAAGGGGGTGCTGGCAGGGCAGACGGCGCTGGTGACGGGGGCCTCGCGCGGGATCGGCCGTGCGATTGCGGCGCGCTTCTGCGAGGCGGGCGCCTGGGTCGCGATGGTGGCCCGGGGGGAGGCCGCGTTGCGGGAGGCGGCGGCCGAGGTCGGCGGGCACGCCGTGCCCGCGGATGTCTCGGACCCCGGGAGCGTGAATCGCCTGGCCGAGTACGTAGTCGAGGTGCTCGGCGGCGAAGCGCCGGACATCGTGGTGAACGCGGCGGGCATCTTCGAGCTGGCGCCGGTGGCGGAGACGGACCCGGAGAGCTTCGATCGTCATCTCGCCGTCAACCTGCGGGCGCCGTTCCTGGTGATCCGGGCGTTCCTGCCGGCGATGCTGGCGCGCGGCTCGGGCCACGTGGTGACGCTCGGCTCGGTGGCCGGACGGCGTGCGTTCCCGCACAACGGCGCGTATGCAGCGTCGAAGTTCGGGGTACGTGGCCTGCACGAGGTGCTGGATGAGGAGCTTCGCGGAACGGGGGTTCGGAGCACGCTCGTCGAGCCGGCGGCCACGGACACTCCGCTGTGGGACAGGATCGACTACACCCGGCATCCGGGGCTTCCGCCCAGGGAGGCGATGCTCTCGGCCGAGGCGGTGGCGGACGCCGTGCTCTTCGCCGTGACGCGTCCACCGGAGGTGGACGTGAGAACGATTCGGATCGAAAGGGTATGAACCAGAGGCGGGTCGAATGTACGTCGTGAGTGTGCAGGCCCATTACGATAGCGCCCACTACCTGCGGAACTACCGCGGGAAGTGCGAGCGGTTGCACGGGCATCGGTACGTGGTGGAGGTGGCGCTGGCGACGGAAGAGCTGGGGCCGGGTGGGATCGCGTTCGACTTCGTGGACGTCAAGCGCGAGTTGCGCGCGATCGCGGAGTACCTCGACCACACCAACCTGAACGACCTGCCCCCGTTCCGGGAGGTGGAGCCCTCGGCGGAGAACCAGGCGCGCTACTTCTGGGACGAGCTCAAGGCCCGGCTCCCCGCCCACATGGCGGACGCGCTCCTGTACGTCCGGATCTGGGAGACGCCTACCCAGTGGGCGCAGTACACGGAGAGGAAGCTGTTCATCTGAGATGTTCGTTCCGCTGACCGACATCGTCACCTGTCCGCGATGCGGACCCGAGTGGGGGCTCGTCCTGCTCGCGGAGCGGGTCGCGGAGCGCCGGGTGCTGGAGGGCCGTTTCGGTTGCCCGAATTGCCGCGAGAACTTCGTCGTTGCGGGCGGATTCGCCGACCTGCGCCCGGCGGGGACGGAGTCGGAGCCGGACCCGGAACCGTTGACGCCGACGGATGGGCGGGAAGCCGCGATCCGGTTGGCGGCCCTCATGGGCCTCGGCGGGGGGCCGCCGCGGGCGCTCCTGTCCGGCCCAGTGGCTGCGCACGCGCGCGCACTGGCGGCCCTGATGGAGGGGTTCGAGGTCGTGGTGGTCGGGACGGCCACGGCCGACTGGGACGAGGAGGCGGGCGTGAGCCGCTTCGCCGCGGCAGGCCGGCTCCCGTTCCGCGACCGGTGCATGGGCGGCGTGACGCTGTCCGGGCCGGCGGCGGACGCGTTCCTCGAGGAAGGCGCCCGCGTGTTGAGTGGTGCGGGGCGGATCGTCGTCGAGGGCGCGCCGGAGGGGTGCGAGGCACGCCTCGCGGACGCAGGACTCGAGATCGTGGCTCGCGAAGGTGGGACGGTCGTCGCCCGCCGCAAGTGATTCTGGGACCAAATGGGATTGTGATAGTGTCAGGGCGTTTCTATCTTACGCAACGCTCCTGTGTGGCATCGTGGCCTCCCGCCTGATACGCGTGCCATGTCCTGGTGGAAGAAGCTCTTCGGCAGTGGTGGGGACGAGGAAAAGGTCGACTATTACCGCGAGGGGTTGGAACTTCTGGCGGTCGGGAAGTATCACGAAGCGTTGACGTCGTTTCGACTGGCGCTCCGTGAGAGTCCCGGGGACGTCGCGGTCCTCCAGCAGATCGCCATCACGTACACCCGCATCGGGATGACGGACGAGGCGATCAAGACCTACCGGGGCGTGCTGCGGAAGGACCCGAAGGCGGTGGGCGCGCACTACGGGCTGGCGTTCCTCCTGCTCCGGGAGGGCCAGCGTGAGGAGGCGATCGAGCACCTGAGGGCATTCCTCGCCTCTCCGCCGTCGGACGCGGAAGCGAGCAAGCACGTCATGCACGCGAAGAAGACGCTCGCGGAGTTGATGGGCGAGCCTGTGGGGGAAGGCACCGTTTGAATGGCGGACACGACGGTAACGCTAAGGTGGGCGGGCGACGGCCTGCGGTTCGAGGGGGGTGGAGAAGGGGGGCCGGTCGTCTCGATCGACGGCAACGGCGTCGCGGGCCCGCGCCCGACGGAGCTGCTGCTTCTCGGCCTCGGCGGCTGCATGGGCGCGGACATCGTCGACATTCTCGGGAAGATGCGCGTCCCGCTCGAGGCGCTCGAGATACGACTGGAGGGTGACAGGGCGGCGGAGCCTCCGCGTCGATTCTTGCGGATCCGCCTTTATTGCGACGTGTGGGGCTTGTCGGAGGAGGACGAGCCGAA
>VSDC01000403.1:0-2649 GCA_047459275.1 Gemmatimonadota bacterium | reverse complement strand
CACCTGGCGGATGATGGTTCGATTGGTGCACCTAATGCACCCCAATCGCACCATCGTTTTCCGCGCCGGATTTCGTTGTGCGATAGGTGCACTCCATAGTCCCCAACCGCACAAGAAACATCCGTTCGCCGCCGGTGGTGCACTTGGGGCACGGCGACCGGCGCGGCCCACCGCCTGTCCACGGCTTGCCGCCGGCCGAAGACCGGCATTCTTGCCGTGACGGGGCGTACCGCGATGGGGCGTCCACGCTCCAAAGCGGCCGATCCCCGCCGCGGAGCACCTCCCGTCCGCGCAGGCCGGCCGAACCTTGCGCCGCCAGGCGCCTTCTTCCGCCGCGAAGCCGATCCCTGCGCCGTCAGGCGCTGCCCCCACCAGGGAGCCGGCTTCCCGCGCCGTCAGGCGCTGCCCCTGCCCCGAAACGGCCCGCGCGGGCGAGCAGGGCGAACGCGCCGCTCCCGCCGCCGAAGGCGGCAACCCGCGCGGCGCCGAAGGCGCCGACTCCCGCGCCGCGCAAGCGGCGCCATTTCCCGCCGCCGAAGGCGGCCGTGTCCCGCCGGCCGCGCAGCGGCCGGCGGGACGCGCCGATCAACGGTCGGCCGCTCTCCGCGCGCCAGAGGCGCGCCCCCCTACCTCGGCCTGCTCGGCCGCACCTCCACCCGGCTCGGCAGCGTCCGCTCCGGCGTATCCAGCAGATCCAACACGATCTGCGCGATGTCCTGCGGCTGCACCTTCCAGTCGTCGCCGGTGCCCGGGGTCGGATGGTTGAACCCCGTGGCCACGCTCCCCGGCATGATCGAGCTCACGCGGATCCCGTCGTGACGCACCTCCTGCATCAGCGCCTCCGTGAACCCGACCAGCCCGAACTTGCTCGCGTTGTACGCGGCGCCGCGGGGGAACGCGTTCTTCCCCGCCAGACTGCCGATGTTGATGATCCAACCGCTGCCCCGCCGCTTGAGGTGCGGGATCGCGTAGTGTGAGCAGTAGAAGACGCCGCTCAGGTTCGTTTCGAGAACCCGCTGCCAGTCCTCGATGGTCATCTCCTCGACGGTGGCGAAGTGACCGACCCCCGCGTTGTTGACCAGGATGTCGATCCCGCCGAACTTAGCGACCGCCTCCTCGATCAGACGCCGGCAGTCCTCCGGACGCCGCACGTCGCAAACGACGCCGTGGGCGCCGCCGCGCTCCGCGCCGGCCGGCCCGTCGTAGTAACGGAAGCGCCCCTCGGCCAGCTCGCGCGCCGCGCGCTCGACATCCGCCGCGGTCCGAGCGGAGACGACGACGTTCGCCCCGCACGCGGCGAGGGCCTCGGCGATCGCCAGGCCGATCCCCTTCGTCGCACCCGTCACGACCGCGGTTCGACCCTTCAGCTCTGGCATGATTCCTCCTTACGCTCCCTGCCCCACGAGCGGCGGTCAGTTTAATTGCTCCGCGCCCCTCTCGCCACTACTGTTGAACGCATGGATCTGAACGGAAAGGTTGCCCTGGTCACCGGCGGCGCCCGCCGCGTCGGCCGCGCACTCTCCCTCGCCCTCGCACGCGCCGGCGCCGACGTCGTGGTGAAC
Organism: Gemmatimonadota bacterium; assembly: GCA_047459275.1. GTDB lineage: Bacteria > Gemmatimonadota > Gemmatimonadetes > Longimicrobiales > RSA9 > CALBZE01. The sequence goes on along the minus strand of VSDC01000403.1, from coordinate 1,087 downwards.
TATTTCCAGTCCGCCGAGGCGGCCGAGCAGACCGTCGCCGACATCGTGGCGCTCGGCCGGAGAGCGATCGCGATCCAGGGCGACGTCTCCAGCAAAGAGGTCGCGGACATGCTCGTCCGCCGGACCGCCGAGACGTTCGGCCGGCTGGACGTGCTGGTGAACAACGCGTCCACGTTCGAGACGGCGCCGCTCCTGGCGATCACCGAAGAGGAGTGGGACCGCGTCCTGGCGGTCAACCTGAAGGGCCCGTTCCTCCTCTCCCAGGCGGCGGCGCCGCTCCTTCGCCGGGATGGCGGCGGCGTCATCGTCAACATCGCGGACCTCTCGGCGTTCCAGCCCTGGCCGTCGTACGCCCATCACAGCGTTTCCAAGGCCGGCCTGGTCCACCTGACCCGGATCCTCGCCCTCGCGCTGGCCCCCGACATCCGCGCCAATTGCATCGCCCCCGGAACTGTCCTCCCTCCAGAGGGCTATACGGAGGAGGAGTTGCTGCAGAGCATCGCGCGGACGCCGCTCAAGAAGATCGGCGAGCCCGAGGACGTGGCCCGTGCGCTGCTCTACCTCGTCGAGAGTGACTTCGTGACCGGCGAGGTCGTCGTGGTGGACGGCGGAAGGATGTTGCTTTCCGGGGGTATCCATCGGGCATGAAAGAGATCAAGTATCGGTACATCGTCGCAGCCGTGGTCGTCGCGGCGCCGCTCGGCCTCGCGGCGACACTCTTCGGCCCGGTGGGTCCGGATTGTCCCGACGTCGCGGCATTGCGGGATTACAGGCCACCGGAGGCGAGCCGGGTGTTCGCCGTGGATGGCTCGCTGATCGCCGACCTCTCGCCCCAGCGCCGCGTCGTCGTCGATTACGAAGAGATCCCCGCCGTGCTGCGCGATGGCCTCGTCGCCGTCGAGGATCGCCGTTTCTGGGAGCATGGCGGCGTGGACCTGCGCGGCGTCGCGCGCGCGATCTGGCGCAACGTCGCGTCCCTGTCCTTCCGGGAAGGGTTCAGCACGATCCCGATGCAGCTCGCTCGGAACGTCTTCCCCGAGCAGCTCCCGCGCGCGAAGAAGCTCTCCCGCAAGATCTGCGAGATCCG
>VSDC01000402.1:0-2658 GCA_047459275.1 Gemmatimonadota bacterium | reverse complement strand
CTGAACATCGGCGCGGGTCGCCAGCAGTACCTGACGCAGGAGCAGACGACCACGACGTTCCCGTCGATCGCGCTGAACCTGACGCCGATCACGCTCTTCCGCCCGACGGGCGAAGCGCGTTGGTACAACAACGCGACGTGGAGTGGAAACCTCTCGTACAGGGCGACATCGGTCGACCGTGACGAGCTGTTGCCGGCCGCGTCGAATCGCGATACGGAGGAGCGGAACGCTCAGGTCACCTCGAGCTTCTCGCTGGGGAACTTCTCCTGGAGCCAGAGCGCGCGGTTCACGGAAAGCGTGCGGGGGGCCAAGCCCTGGCTGGCGGATCCGAACAATCCGATCGTGGTCGGGGACACGGCCCTGGAACGCGAGGTGGGTCGCACGCTGAACTGGAGCTCGTCGCTCGGCTACACGCAGCGGCTCATCGGGACGAGCACGTTCTCGCCTTCGGTCTCCTTGGGTGGTGAGATCCGGGACACGGACCGGATGGAGCCGGTCGCGGGGCCGACGCGGGTCACGTTCCAAGCGTCGCTGAACACGAACATTTTCGGCTTCTGGCCGGGGTTCGGCCCGTTCAGCCGGCTGCGGCATCGGATCGACCCGAGCATTTCTTACACCTACTCCCCGGTCCCGAAGCTCACGCCCCGGCAGATCGATGTGTTCGGGGAGGCGGCGGGCAAGCCGACGAACCGACTGAGCATCGGCCTCAATCAGACGTGGGAGGCGAAGTATGCCGACGCGGACACGGTGTCGTCCGGGGCAGGTGCGGACACGCTCTCCGCGGGCGCGCCGGGCGAGCCGCGGCGTCTGCCTCAGGCGCGGAAGATCACGCTGCTCTCGCTGAGCACCAGCGCCCTCGTGTACGATTTCACGAAGGCGCAAGAGGGGGATTACGGCCTCGAGACAACGCAGATCAGCCACAGCGTTCGGTCGGATCTCCTCGAGGGGCTCTCGCTCTCCTTCGGTTACGACCTGTTCAAGATCGATCCCGGCGAGGACGGGGGGCGGGACCGGCGAACCTTCTCGCCGAGTCTCCGGAGCCTCGACGCGTCGTTCTCGCTGGACAGCAACTCGTGGTTGTTCCGGGTGCTGGGGTTGGGCCGTCAGGCCGAGGCGCCGGACACCGTGCCCACGGACCCGGCGGGGATCGGGGACCCGAACCCGACGACGCCGGAAGCGGATCCGCGTACCGGTCTCGGGTATTCGCCGGTGCGGATGGGCGCGGTCGGGAGCTGGCGGGCGGACCTCTCGTACTCGCTGTCGCGTCCGGAGTCCGGGCCCGCGAATCAACTCCTGCGGGGCACGATCTCGTTCCAGCCGACGGAGCACTGGAACGTGCAGTGGCGGACCGGCTACTCGTTCACGGATGGGGAATTCAGCGACCACTACCTGGTCCTGACCCGTGACCTGCATCGCTGGCAGGCGCACTTCACCTTCACGAAGACGCGGGCGGGCAACATGGCATTCTCGTTCCGGGTGGATCTCCAGGATCTCAGGAACATCAAGGTGGAGTACGACGAGCGGTACGAGGGCCCGAGGACGGGCTCGTTCTGAGCCGGATCGGAGGTCCGCCCCGGTGGCGCGACGGCTTGTCGCGCCACCGGGGCGGGCCTATCTTCCCGCCATGACGCAACAACTCGAAATCTTCGGAGACCGCCTCCGTTTAGAAGACGTCGAAAAAGTGGCGCGCGGCGAGGTGGCCGAGGTGAAGCTGGCCGCCGAGGCGCGTGCGCGCGTGGAAGCCGCCCGGGCGTTCGTCGATCGTATCGTAGAGGAAGGGCGGGTCGTCTACGGGATCACGACAGGGTTTGGCGCCCTCGCCCACGTGGTGATCCCGCCGGACCGGCTGCGCGAGCTGCAGGCGAACCTGATCCGGAGCCACGCGTCGGGCGTGGGCGCGCCGCTCCCCGTGGAGGAGGTCCGGGCGATCACGTTGCTCAGGGCGAACGTCCTGGCGCGCGGCCACTCGGGGGTCCGGCCCGTCGTTGTCGACCTGCTCCTCGAGCTCCTGAACCGGGGCGTGCATCCGGTCATCCCGGAGCGGGGGAGCGTGGGCGCGTCGGGCGACCTCGCGCCGCTGTCGCACCTCGCGCTCGTGCTGATGGGCGAGGGCGAGGCGTTCTACGGGGGCGAGCGGCTGCCGGGCGCGGAGGCGCTCCGCCGCGCGGGACTCGAACCGATCACGCTCGAGGCAAAGGAAGGGCTCGCGCTCAACAACGGCACGCAGGCCCACACGGGGATCGGCGTGCTCGCGCTGTTGGCCGCCGAGCGAGCGGTCGACACTGCAGACGTGGCGGGCGCGATGAGCCTCGAGGGGCTGCGCGGCACGCCCGACGCCTTCGACGAGCTGATCCAACGGGTGCGCCCGCACCCGGGGCAGGCGGCGAGCGCGGCTCGCCTGCGCTGGCTGCTCCGTGATTCCGAGATCCGCGAGTCGCACCGGGAGAACGACCCGCGGGTCCAAGACGCGTATTCGCTCCGGTGCATGCCGCAGGTCCACGGCGCGGCGCGGCAGGCGCTCGCCTTCGCGCGCCAGGTCCTCGAGATCGAGGTCAACAGTGCGACCGACAACCCGCTCATCTTCCCGGAGGAGGGGAAAGTCTTGAGCGGCGGCAACTTCCACGGCCAGCCGATCGCGCAGGTGCTGGACGTGGTCGC
>VSDC01000401.1:0-2673 GCA_047459275.1 Gemmatimonadota bacterium | reverse complement strand
GATGCGTTCCGCCGGCGCCGCTGCCTGATCGTCGCCGACGGCTTCTACGAATGGCGGCAGGTCGGCTCGCGCAAGGTCCCCATGTGGATCCACCGCGCGTCGCACCGCCCATTCACCTTCGCCGGGATCTGGGAACGCTGGCAGCCGCCCGAAGGCGAGCCGATCTTCTCCTGTGCCATCATCACGACCGAGGCGAACGACGCGCTCCGTCCGATCCACGAGCGCATGCCCGTGATCCTGCCTCCCGAGGACCGGGCGAAGTGGCTCGACCCCGACGCGGATCCCGAGACGCTCCTGGGGCTCCTGCGCCCCTACCCCGGCGACGACCTCCGCGCCCACACGGTCTCCACGCTCGTCAATTCGCCCAGGAACGATCTGCCTGAGTGCATCGAGCCGGTTTGAGGATGCAACCCTTCCCCTGCTCGCCCGTGTCCCATGATCGGACGCACGGAATCGGTACCGGAACCGACGCGAGAGGCAGGGTGGACGAGCGATTCCTGATCCGTCGCATCCTCCAGGGGGATGCGGCCGCAGAGCGCGAGTTCTACGACATGCACGTGGACAGGATCTACCGCCTGTCCTACCGCATGACAGGCGACGACGAGCTCGCCCGCGAGTTCACCCAGGAGACCTTCATCCGTGCGTTCGACCGGCTCGCCGAGTTCCGGCACGAGGCCGCCGTATCGACCTGGCTGCACGCTATCGCCGTCTCCGTCACGCTGAACGGCCTCCGCCGCCACCGGCGGCACGCCGCCCGCGAGACGGAGCTGGAAGACGCGCGGCACCTGGGAGCACCTCCGGTCGACGCCATCGAGCCGGACCTGAAATCCCGACTGAAACGCGCGATCGACGCATTGCCGGAGATGTATCGCACCGTGTTCCTGATGCACGACGCGGAAGGCTACACGCACGAGGAGATCGGCGCCGTGCTCAACGTCCCGGTCGGGACGTCGAAGGCCCGCCTCGCCCGGGCGCGCGCCCGGCTGCGCGAAGCGCTGTCGGACTTCGCCGAGGAGTTTGCGTGATGAAGGAAGATCGATTCGAAGCCCTGCTCCGCGACGTGGCGAGCGAGTACAACTCGCCCCCCGCAACACCCCGCGAGGAGATCTGGGCCGGGATCCAATCGAGGCGTCGCCGAGGCGACGTCGCGATCGCTGGCGACCCGGCGCGCGACATCACCGCCGGCGACCCGGCGTGCGATATCGCCGCCGGCGATCCGCGGCCCGACGCGTCCGCGCCCCGCACCGGACTTGGCCGCTACTGGCGGTGGGGCGTCGGCATGGCCGCCGTCTTCGCCCTCGGGGTCGGGCTCGGCCGGCTCGCGCCCGTCGGCAACACCACGCGCGAGCCGTAGCCCTACGCCGCACGCGACTCACAGCCCCACATCTCACTCGGCGCACAGCCCCGCGCCGCGGACGCTCCGGACGCGACGTCGCCTTCGCTCCCCTACCGCATCGCGGCCACGCAGCACCTGAGCAGGACGGAGGCGTTTCTGACCTCCTACCGCAGCGGGGTGCGCACGGGCGACATCACCCCCGAGCTCTCGGCTTGGGCCGCCGAGCTGCTGACCGGTACGCGGCTCCTGCTCGATTCCCCCGCGGCGCAGGACCCGCGGCTCGAGCAGCTCCTCCTCGACCTGGAGCTGATCCTCGCCCAGATCGCGCGCCTGTCGTCGACCGGCGACCCCGACGGCGAGGCGGCGATGATCGATGAGGCGTTGGAAAACAGAGGCACACTGACCCGGATCCGCGCGGTCGTGCCGGCCGGCCCGCCGGTGACCGGGACCTGATTTCGCACACTGGAGACGTACCATGAGGACCGTACTCTTCGTATTCACGCTCGGCGCCGCGATCGCGGCCGCCCCGCTGGCGGGCCAGACTCCGCCGGTCAAGTCGCAAGGCGGTGTCGCTTTCGGGACCGCTCCGGTCGCTGTTGCACGGCCGGCCCAGGCCCTGCAGCCTGCCCCTGCCGCGCAGCCGGCCCCCGCCCCGCAGCGAGCCCATGCACCGCAGTCCGCCCCTGCCCTGCACCCGGCCCCGGCGCCCAGGGCGCCGACGGCCGCTCACCCGGCTCCGCCGGCCCATCCTGCTCCAACCGCCGAGGGCGAACTCCAGGTGCCCGCGGGATGGATCCCGGAGGCATGGGCGCCGCAGGACCCCGCGGACTCGCTGTACCGCGCGGCGAGGGAGGCACTCAACCGCAACGACTACGACCGCGCGGCCAATCTCTTTGCCGAGATCATCCGCCGCTTCCCGCAGTCGCAGTACGCGCCGGACGCGTACTACTGGCAGGCCTTCGCCCTCTACCGTAAGGGCGGTGCCCAGGACCTCCGCGCGGCCCTCGACCTCCTCGAACGGCAGAAATCGCTGCACCCCAAGGCGGCGACGATCGCCGAGAACGAAGCGCTCGCGACCCGCATCCGCGGCCAGCTCGCCCGGCTCGGCGACGCGCGCGCGGCCGAATCGCTGACCAAATCCGTCGCCGAATCGACGACGGCGTGCAACGCCGAGGAGGACGCCGTGCGCGTCGCCGCGCTCAACGGGCTGCTCCACATGAATGCGGACCGTGCCGTGCCGATTCTCGAGCAGGTGCTCGCGCGCCGCGACCCGTGCTCCGCGCCGCTCCGTCGCAAGGCCGTGTTCCTGATCTCGCAGAAGGTCACGCCCCGGACCG
>VSDC01000400.1:0-2675 GCA_047459275.1 Gemmatimonadota bacterium | reverse complement strand
CTCTACGACGTGGTGGTCGGCCTCTGGCTGGCCGACTGGCTGCTGCGGCGCTAGCCCTCGAGCCATCGCGCTGTCGACCCATTGGCGGGCGGAGGCGCGCCGCCTCAGGGAGGCGGCGCGCCTCCGTGCGCATCGATGCCCCGGAGCGACGGGTCTTCCCTGAGCGTCCCCGGGCGCGGGCGTCCCGTCCCCTGGAGGTCCGGGTCCTCGTGGGGCGCGAAGCTCTTGCGCGCGGTCGGGCGGTGGTGGTGTCGGGCGGACCGGCGGCCGGATGTCTGGGCCGGCTGCTTGCCCTTGCCACGCTGCCTGGCCTGGCGCGGGCCGCCGCGGGCGCCGGCGATGCTCTGCTCCTTGGCGGAGCCGGACGCGGGCGACTCGGCGCCCACGTCCTCGGGCTTGCGGTACGGGTCGTAGGGTCCTGGCATCGGGTCACCGCCTGAGGGAAATGGGTTGGGTGGTCCGAAGCACGAGGTCGGTACCCTCGGGAAGCTCGGCCTCGACGTCGCCGATGCCGAGCGAGATGATCGTGCCCGCACCGGCGCCGAGCGCGCTGCCGATGAGGATGTCGCGGAGCTCGCCGCCGATGATGGCGCCGAGTGCGGCGCCCGCGATGGCGCCGGTCACGGCCCCCGTGACCGGCGCGTCGGCATCGCGCCGGGTCTCGACGTCGGTGTCGACGACCTCGGCATCGAAGGGGTAGCTACGCCCCTGGAAGGAGATGCGTTCGAAGTCGACGCGGATCGCGGCCTGGTCGCCGAGATGGTCGGAGTCGTCGAGGCCGGTGATGACGCCGTGGATGAGCGCACCCTGGGGGACCACGGTCCGACCGTTCTGAGCCACGAGCGGGGTCGTCACGGTGGCGGTGAATCGATCGCCCACGCGGTTCCGCTCGGTCCCGATCGGCTGGTTCAACTCGGCACGAATCAACGTGCCGGCCGGGATCGCGTCCGCCGTGGGCGGCGGCGCGGGTTGGGCTCCGGTCGGCGGTCCGCTCTGGACCTCGACGCTGCGGCACGCGCCCAGCGCGAGCACGAGAACGGCAGTGGCCTTGAGACTGCGAATCATGCGACGATCTCCTCGGCTCCGGTCTTCGAGAGGACGGCGCACGTGGCCGTCGTGCCGGGGAGGGGTTGCAAGGGGCGGGCCGGTCGAGGCACCCGCGGCAGTCGGCTCGGCCGTTGTTCCATCCAGGGTGTTCGGCACGCGCGCCACGGGGCGTGAGTCGGTCGCGGGCCGGGCACCCGACGGCCGACTCCCTTGCCCATTGCCTCGTCCGGCACACAGCTTTGGCGCATCGCGGTCGCATGTCCCACCCACACAGGAGAGAGGGAGAATGCGGAGCAAGCAAGCCATTCGCGCGCTCCTCCTCGGCGCCGTGATCGCGTCGATGGGGGCGTGTGCGCGCGGCGTCGGCGTGGAGAGCGAGCCCGGCCCGGCCTACGCCGTGCAGGTCGCCAACCCGATGCCTCACCCGATGATCGTCTCGTACGACGACGGGACCGGTGTACGGCTGCTGGGAACGGTGCCGCCGAACGGGAGCGCTCGATTCGTGATCACTCGCCCCGCAAGCCGGGAGATCTCGCTCACGGCGACGGACGAGGGTCGCACGTACACCGTGAACCGGAACGTGGTGCTCCAGTCGGGTGTCGTGACGGAGGTCTCCCTGGGCTCCTGACCGTAGCGGGGGGGCGGCGCCGAGCCTGGACCGGTCCCGCTCCCCGCGATGCGCCTCACCGATCCAACTTATTGTCACAACACAACTTAGCCGACTAGAAACGGGATCCCTTCCTGCCCCGGCGGGTAGCACCGGGGTGTGGGGTTCGTGCGGCCGCCGGCCGTGCGCGCTCCGGTCCGTGCGCGACGCGGGCTACCGGAAGTGACAGCTCGACAAGGAGGGGATTAGCGCGATGAAGCGTGTCGTCCGAGAGGTCCGGCGGCGGGTGGCGTCGTCGGCGGAGTGGTTTGGTTCGGAGATCGGTGAGCCGTGCGTGGAGGCTGGGCGGCGGTGGGTTCCGGAACTTCGCGGACGCGTCGCCCGGGTGCGGCAGCAGGTGATCGCGGCGGGGCTGGGTGTGGCGCTGATCGTGCCTGGTGCGGCGATGCTGGTGCAGGACGAGTCGGTGTCGGCGGAGGCGACGAACGGGGTCGCGTCGGCGTCGGGGAGTGAGTCGTTGGAGACGCGGATCACGGCGGCGAAGGCGTCGGAGGGTGCGATAGCGGCGGCGTGGCGGGCCAAGGCGATGGAGCGCGCGCTGGAGCCGGTGGCCGACCGATTCGCGCGGAAGTATAGCATTCCGCGGTCGTTGGCGCGGGAGATCGCGGCCGCGGCGCAGGAATTCGGCATCGAGCCGCGGGTGGCGTTCGGGCTGGTTCGGACGGAGTCGAGCTTCCGCCGGACGGTGGTTTCCCGCGCCGGGGCGGTGGGCTACACGCAGGTCCTGCCGTCGACGGCCCGCTGGATCGAGCCGGGAACGACGCGGGCCGACCTGTTCGACACCCGTACGAACCTGCGGGTCGGGTTCAAGTACCTGAGGTACCTCATTGACAAGTACAACGGCAACTTGCGGTTGGCGCTGACGGCGTACAACCGTGGGCCGGGGACGGTGGATCGGCTGCTTCGGCAGGGTCGCAACCCCGAGAACGGGTACGCGAGCAAGGTGTTGAGGGGCTGAGCA
>VSDC01000399.1:0-2678 GCA_047459275.1 Gemmatimonadota bacterium | reverse complement strand
TGGTCGAAACGAGCGTCCCCGGTCACCCGCACCCGCTCGGGCGGCACGCCGAGGAGCGGGAAACGCGCCGCGTCCGTCTGCGCCACCGCGCCCACCGCGTCCAGACGACGGTACGCCGGGCCCAAGAGGAAACGCGAGCCGGTGCGCAGCCGGCTCGACCCAGGGCCCAGCACCGCATTCACCAGCACCTGCCGCACTCCGCGCCGCGAAGCTTCACTCCCCAGCACCGGCCAGATCTCCGTCCGCACGAACGCGAGAACCGCCGGGCGCAACGCGTCCAGCGCCCGCGCCACCTCCGCCCGCACGTCCCACGGCAGGTACCCGGCCACGTCTGCCCCCACCCGCGGCGCGATCCGTTCCGCCGACGGCGAAAAATACGTGAAGGCGACCTGCACCTCCGGCCTCCGCTCGCGCAGCGCCCCGATGATGGCCTGCGCCATCAGCCCCTCGCCCACCGACGGCGCGTGCACCCAGACCAGAGGCCTCGACCCGTCCCGCGATTCCATGGCCCAGGCCTCCAGCCCCGCCACCGCGTCGCGGCGGCCCCGGACGCCCTGCGCCAGCTTCGGACTCATCGACGCCGCCGCCCCGAGGATCGGCCGGATCCCCCGGACCGCCGCCTCGTAGATCCACTCACGTTTTTGCATGACAAGAAGTTACGCTCACCGCCCGCTCGCCCACAAGCCAGTTGGGTCGCTCCCGACCCGCCCCGGGGCACAACTGCCGCCCGCACCCCCCTCGGCTTCCGGCGCCCTTTCCCGCGCCCGCCGCGCTACTCCAGCCGCACCCGAACGCGATGGTCGTACCACGATCGCACGACGACGAATGGCGCACACGCGCGGTCGACGCTCGAGTCCCCCGTCGTCCGCTCCAGGTCGAGACGGACCTTCAGCTCTCGGCCGCCCGGGCCGAGACGCGAGAGAAAGGAGCCGGGAACGACGAGCATCCCGTGCACGGGAGTCAGGTCGACCCAGCGGGGCCCGGCCCCGGGCTCCTCCGCCACGATCCGTGCACGCATGCGCGACGCCATCGCCAGCGCCGCCGGATCGGCCGCCAGAGGCAGTGCCAGGTCACGATCCCGGCGAACCACCGCACCCTCCTCAGGCACCCGAACCACCGGGATCACGATGTCGAATCGGCACCCCGGTACCACCTCCGACCCACCGATCCTCACCTCCGCCTCCGCACGCGGCACCACCCCTTGCGCACGGACGCGGTAGATCGGCTCGCCCGCCCGGATGTTGATCCGCTCCGCGACGCGACCGCCCACCGCCATCGACCCGGCATCCAGATACCGGACCACCCGCTCCGTGCCGAATCCTTCGTACCCGTAGACGTAGCCCTGGAACTCCAGACGCGTCCCGCCGCTCCACCCGTGGATGCCGACGTCCACCACCACCCCACTCGCCGGCACGCCGTCCACCCTCGGGTCCACCAGCCGCACTTCCCCGCACGACAGCACCGGCGCCAGCAGCACGACGGCTCCGCCCCACGCTCCGCGGATCACCACCCCCACTCCATGTACGCCGCCTCGTCCTCCCACGGCCGGTACTCGTACGGCAGCACCAGGATCATCAGCCCAGCGAGCGCCATGTACACTCCGCCAAAATCGACGTACCGGTTCACGACGTCGCCGTACGGAAGCCGGGCGACGAGCCAATCCTCGATCGGGTCCGCCCACGCGACGTTGAGCAGCGTCTCCTGGACCACGTGGACCCGCTCGTGGGCGAGGAGCCGGCCGTAGTCCAGCGGAGGCATCAGGCCCCGGTCGCTCAGCGTGATCGTGCCCCACATCTCCACGCCCCCGATCTCGTGACCCGACTCCCCCTCGATCACCCGGTCACGCGCCTCGAACACAGGGGTGCCCGCCGATAGGCTTTCCGCGCCGTTGAAACGTAGATCGTCGTTGAGTAGCAGTCGGCCGAGGAAGATCGCCCGCCCCACGTGCAGCCGCGCCGACACGCCCGCGCTGTCCGGCGTCGTCCGCCAATTCAGCACGATCGGGCCAACCGGGAGGGTCAGGTACTCCAGCATCCCGTGCCCCATCCCGACGTTGCGCACCATCGACGCGCCGGTCGCACCCACCATGGTCCCGGCCAGCCCCGCACCAGGGAACGCCGCGGTGCTGATCCGCTTCCCCGCGTAATGCACTCCGCCGCCCAGCGCTCCGCCCCACAACCCCTCCAGGAACGACTCGCCCCGCACCCACCTCATGATCCCGGACGTCAACCCGCCCAACAGCGTGTTCGCGCCGGCGACCACCAGCTCCTGCGACAACGTCGCCTGCGCGGCTCCACGTCCCGGCGTCGCCAGGAGGAGCAGCAGCACCACGATCGGCACCGCCCGGCCCGTCCGTCGTCGCAGCTCTACTGTTCGCGGCTTCGGCACGTCCTCCCTCCCGGAACCTGGAATCGGGCCAACGGCTTCACGCCGCGGCCCGATTTCTCCGATCCAGCAACTTCCCAGCCATTCCATCTGGCCCGTCGTCGCCCCCCGCGGTGCACCACGAGCGACCGCGACGGCGCACGACGGGCCGCCGCGCGTGCCACGGACCGCCCGACCCTTCGCAGGCCCGTACCGCGTCACGGATCGCCCGCCCCGTCCCCGCCCGCGAGCCGCAGTCCGATGATTCCCGCCACGATCAACCCGATGCAGACCAGACGAACCACAGTCGCCGG
>VSDC01000023.1:0-12818 GCA_047459275.1 Gemmatimonadota bacterium | reverse complement strand
GACGGCGTGCAGATCTACGAGGGCGAGCTCGCCAGCCTCAAGCGCTTCAAGGACGACGTGCGCGAGGTGCGCGAGGGCTTCGAGTGCGGCCTCAACATTCAGGGCTTCAACGACGTGAAGGTCGGCGACCTGATCGAGTGCTTCCGCGTCGAAGAGGTGGCCCGAACGCTGGCGGGAGCGCAGGGCGGCGGTGAAGGCGCCTGAGTCCCTGGCTCCACGCCGGACAGGAGGATCGCACGAGCGGTGGTCATCGGCCTCATCTCCTGGGATCTGGAGATCTACGGCTGCCAGTCGCTGAAGGAGAAGAGGAGCGTGGTCAAGAGCCTGAAAGACCGCCTCCACGACCGGTTCAACGTCTCCGTCGCGGAGACGGACCACCACGATGTCTGGCAGCGAGCCGAGTTGAGCGCCTGCGTCGTGGCTACGGCCCGGCGCCATGCGGAGTCCGTGCTGGACAGCCTGGACCGGTTCGTGGCCGGTGAGCCGCGAGCGCGGATCATCAACAGTTACCGTACGTTCTATTGAAACGATGGGCGGCCGGCCCGGGGGCCGGCCGCCACTTTGCATCGGGGGTCGCTGGATACGGCCCGTGAGTGGGGAAGAGGGGAGTCATGGGAAGCCGGCGGATCGAGCGGCTGAACGAGCAATTCAAGCGAGAGATCTCGGACATCGTCCGGAACGAGGTGAAGGACCCGCGGGTCGGCACACCCGTCATCACGGCGGTGGAGACTTCGCCCGATCTGACTTTCGCTCGAGCATACATCATGGTATCGGGGACGGAGGAGGAGAGGCGGCAGACGCTGGAGGGCTTGCGCGCTGCCGCACCCTTCATCCGCGGCGAGCTGGGGAGGCGTCTGCACATCCGTCGCGCCCCGGAGTTGCGGTTCGAGTTCGACCGGGGGCTCGAGCACGCGCTCCGAATCGAGCAGCTCCTCCGCGAGGCGGCGGGTCAGGGAGGGGAGAGCGGGGACGAGTCGGCGGCCGATCTCGACGATGAACGCTAGCCGTTCGGGCGTGCTCCCGGTGGACAAGCCCGAAGGCCCGACGTCACACGACATCGTGGCGGCGGCTCGCCGCGCCCTCGGGGTCCGGCGCATCGGGCACACCGGCACACTCGACCCCTTCGCTTCGGGGCTCCTGCTCCTGTGTGTGGGGACCGCCACACGCATCGCCGAGTACCTGACGGACCTGCCCAAGGCCTACCGGGCGCGGATGCGTCTCGGCGTCGCGACGGACACGTGCGACGCGACGGGCACGCCGGTGTTCGAGTCCGAAGCGTGGCGCTCGCTTGACCGCGACCGGATCCTCGAGGCGCTCCGGTCGCAGGTCGGCCGCATCCGGCAGGTTCCGCCGGCCTACTCTGCCAAGAAAGTGGCGGGCGAGCGGGCCTACGACAGGGTGCGTCGAGGCGAAGATGTGAAGCTCGAGGCGGTCGAAGTCGAGATCTATAGCATCGAACTCCTCGGCATCGATCTCCCGGACGTCGAATTCGACGTCGAGTGCTCCAGCGGGACATACGTCCGCGCCATCGCCCGGGACGTGGGCGTGGCGCTCGGCGTCGGCGCGCACCTGCGCGCCTTGCGCCGCACCGCAATCGGCCGCCACCATGTCTCCCGCGCGGTGCCGGCCGACCGCCTCGACGACCCCGACGCGGTCGAATCGGCGTGGCTATCGCCGCTGGAGGCGCTCTCGCACCTCCCTCGCGTCGAGGTCGACGAACGGGAGGCCTCGGCGTTGCGCCACGGACGGTCGCTCCCCTGGAGAGGAGATCTCCCGCACCGGGCCGGTCCGATCGCGATCGTTCACCAGGATGCCCTCCTGGCGATCGGTGAATTCGAAGACGAGCGGCTTCGGCCGCGGAAGGTCCTTGCATGAACGCTGATCTCGTCGCCGATGATCCTGTCGGCGCATCGCGACCGCGGGATGCGGTCGTGACGGTGGGCACCTTCGATGGTGTCCACCGGGGCCACCTCGCCGTGCTGGCCGAGCTGCTCCGCGTGGCGCGGAGCAGGGGGGAGCGCGCGGTGGTCGTGACGTTCGAGCCGCACCCGCTCCGGGTCCTGCGGCCGGAGCACGCGCCGCGTCGCCTCACGACCGAGGAGGAGAAACGCGAGCTCCTCGCCGCCGCCGGGGTGGACGAGGTCGTCGCCCTCGCCTTCACCCACGAGCTGGCGAGCTATTCTCCACGGCGCTTCGTCGAGGAGATCCTCATCGGCCGGGTGGGCATGACCCATCTGGTCATGGGGTACGATCATGGGATCGGCCGCGGCCGCGCAGGCGATGCCCGCGCGCTGCGCGAGATCGGCGCCGAGCTCGGGTTCGGCGTGGACGTCGTGCCGGCCCTCGAGGTCGGGGGCGCGCCCGTATCCTCGACTCGAATCCGGCAAGCGCTCGCGGCCGGGGATGTCGTCGACGCCGCCCTGGCGCTCGGGAGGCCGTACACCATCCGCGGGACGGTCGTCCGGGGCGCTGGACGCGGATCCGGGCTCGGGTACCCGACCGCCAACATCGAGGTCGGCGATCCGGACAAGCTCATCCCACTCGAGGGGATCTACGCCGTCCAGGCGCGCGGCGTCGACCACACGGAGCGGGATGGCGTCCTCCACCTCGGCCCGCGGCCGACGTTCGCCGGGGAGCCGCCTTCCATCGAATTGCACATCTTCGATTTTTCCGGCGACCTCTACGGCCGGAGGATCGAGATCGCGTTCTGCGGCCGGATCCGTGACGTGCGCGCCTTCTCCGGCGTCGAGGAGCTGATCGCGGCGATGGACGAGGACGCCGCCCGCGCCCGCGCCCTCTTCGCCCAAGGCGGCGGCGCTTGCAAACAATGCAGTAAAACGCTAATGTAAATGGTTGTTCAAAAAACGAAGCGTTCTGCTTCCCGACCAGCGTAGACTCTCGCGGAGGCACGAGAATCATGACGATCGACAAAGAGCAGATCATCAAGAAGTACCAGCTTCATCCCAACGACCGCGGCAGCGCTCCCGTCCAGATCGCCCTTCTCACGGCGCGGATCAACGAGCTGACCGAGCACTTCAAGGTTCACAAGAAGGACCATCACAGCCGGCGCGGGCTCATGCTCCTCGTCGGCAAGCGGCGCCGTCTCCTCGAGTACCTGAAGCGGACGGATCTGGAGCGGTACCGGGCGCTGATCCAGGACCTGGGTCTGCGGCACTGAGCCGGGCTCGCGGCGGCGTACGGGCAGGGGTGAGGCGCTAGAGCGAATGGAAATGAGGCAATGCACAGAATAGAGCGAGAGTTTGCGGGGCGGAAGCTGATCCTGGAAACGGGGCGCATGGCGCGCCAGGCCCATGGCGCGTGCCTGGTCCAGTACGGCGAGACGGTGGTGCTGTGCACGGCCACGGTCGCGGAGACGCCGACGTCGCTGCCGTTCTTCCCGCTCACGGTCGAGTACCGTGAGAAGAGCTATGCGGCGGGGAAGATCCCGGGCGGGTTCATCAAGCGCGAGGGCCGGCCGACCGAGAAGGAGATCCTTTCGGCCCGTCAGATCGACAGGCCCGTGCGCCCGCTGTTCCCGGACGGATTCCAGTACGAGACCCAGCTGTTCGTCAACGTGCTGTCGGCGGACCAGGAGAACGACGCCGACGTGCTCGGGCTCCTCGGTTGCTCCGCAGCGCTGAACATGTCGAAGATCCCGTTCGCCGGTCCGGTCGCGGCCGTGCGGATCGGGCGGATCGAGGGGCAGTGGGTCCTGAACCCGACCTTCCAGCAGCTCCAGTTCAGCGACGTGGACATCGTCGTGGCCGGGACGGAGACGGCGATCACGATGGTCGAGGGCGGAGCGGTGGAAGTGCCGGAGGAGGACATCGCCGAAGGTCTCGTTGTCGCGCACGAAGGGATCCGCGAGCTGATCGAGATCCAGAAGGAGTTCCTGAAGGACGTCTCGGTCCCGAAGATGGAGTGGACGCCGGTCGAGATCCCGGCGGACCTCCGCGCCCGTGTCGAGGAGCTCGCGGAAGAGCGGGTTCGTGAGTCGCTCAACCTGAAGGACAAGACGGAGCGGAACCAGGCGCTCGCGACGCTGCGGGAGGACATCAAGGCGGCGCTCGCCGAGGAGTTCCCGGAGCAGGAGGGCGCGATCGGCACCGTGATCTCGGAGATCGAGAAGCGGGTGATGCGCCAGCAGATCCTGGAGCGGGGCGAGCGCGCGGATGGTCGCGGCGTCGACGAGATCCGTCCCATCACCTGCGAGGTGGGCGTGCTGCCGCGCACGCACGGCTCGGCGCTCTTCACCCGCGGCCAGACGCAGGCGCTCGCGGTCGTGACGCTGGGCACCAGCGCCGACGAGCAGCGGATCGACACGATCGACGTTCCGCAGGAGACGTCGAAGTCGTTCATGCTGCACTACAATTTCCCGCCCTTCGCCACGGGCGAGGCGAAGCCGGTGCGGGGCACGAGCCGGCGCGAGATCGGGCACGGCGCGCTGGCCGAGCGGGCGATCCAGCCGCTCCTCCCGCCGTACGAGGAGTTCCCGTACACGATCCGCGTGGTGAGCGACATCCTCGAGTCCAACGGCTCGAGCTCGATGGCCTCGGTGTGCGGCGCGAGCCTCGCGCTCATGGATGCCGGCGTCCCGATCCGCGCTTCTTGTGCGGGCGTCGCGATGGGGCTGATCAAGGAAGGCGACAGGGTCGCCATCCTGACGGACATCCTCGGCCTCGAGGACGCGCTCGGCGACATGGACTTCAAGGTGGCCGGCACCCGCGTGGGCGTCACCTCGATCCAGATGGACATCAAGATCGAGGGGCTCACGATCGACATCATGCGCGAGGCCCTGGAGCGGGCGCGCAAGGCCCGGCTCTACATCCTGGACGTCATGGATCAGACGATGTCCACGCCGCGCAGCGAGCTGTCGCGCTACGCGCCGCGGATCATCACCATGCAGATCAACCCGGACAAGATCGGCGAGGTCATCGGGCCGAAGGGGAAGACGATCCGTTCGATCCAGGACGAGACGGGCGCCGAGATCAACATCGACGATTCCGGGCTGGTGACCATCGCGAGCGTGAGCGCCGAGGGCGGCGAGCGCGCACGGGAGATGATCGCCGCCATCGTCCAGGAGCCCGAGATTGGGAGGATCTACGAGGGCGTGGTCAAGAGCACGACCACGTTCGGCGCGTTCATCGAGATCCTGCCCGGTGTCGAAGGGCTGTGCCACATCTCGGAGCTCCAGGAGGGCCGGACGGAGAGGACCGAGGACGTGCTCAAGAAGGGAGACACGACCAAGGTCAAGCTCCTCTCGATCGACGAGAAGGGACGGCTCCGCCTGTCCCGCAAGGCGGTGCTACAGGAACAGAAGTGACGCAGGATCGATTCGCCTGCGTCGAACTGCCGGGCGGACTGCTGGTGCTCAGTGAAGAGATGCCGGGGGTCCGCTCGGTGTCCGTAGGCGTGTGGGTCCGGAGCGGCTCGGTGCACGAGTCGCCTGCGGAGCTCGGCGCGAGCCATCTCGTCGAGCACATGGTCTTCAAGGGGACCGCGCGGCGGAGTGCGAAGGACCTCGCCCTCGTGCTCGAGCGCCTCGGCGGATCTCTCGATGCGTACACGACGCGGGAGCACACCGCCTATCACGCCCGGGTCCTCGACGAGCATCTGGACACCGCACTCGATGTGCTGGCGGACCTGGTCCTGCACCCCACGCTGCGGGAGCAGGACCTGGAGCTCGAACGAGAGGTCGTGCTCGAGGAGATATCCACGGTCGAGGACACGCCGGACGACCTGGTTTTCGAACTCCACTCCGAAGCGCTCTGGGGTGCGCACCCCTACGGCTATCCGATCCTCGGCACGCGCGAGACCGTCAGCCGACTGACCGTGGAGGACCTGCGCCGCGTGCACGCGCGGGGATATCGGCGGCCGAACCTGATCGTGGCGGCCGCGGGGAGCGTGCGGCACGAGGTGCTGGTCGATCGTGTCGCCGAGCTGTTCGGCGACGCGCCGGAGGGCGCGGAGCCGGTCCCGGTTCCGAAGCCGACGCCTGCGGAGGGGAAGTCGGTGCACGTGGAGCGGCCGACCGCCCAGACGCACATCGTCCTCGGGGCGCACACCTTTGGACACCGGGATCCGCGCCGTTACGCCCTCATCCTGCTCTCCAGCGCGTTCGGCGGCGGGATGAGCTCTCGTCTGTTCCAGCGTGTGCGCGAGGAGCTGGGGCTGGCCTACACCGTCTATTCCTTCCAATCTTTCTACGCCGACGCCGGGGTCGCGGGCGTGTACGTCGGCACGCGGCACGAGTGGGCGGATCGGGCGGAGGAGGTGTTGCGCGCGGAGCTGTCGCGTCTGGCGCGCTCCGGGCTCACGGCCGAAGAGCTGGAGGACGCGAAGGGGCAGGTCAAAGGGCAAATCGTGATCTCGCTCGAGTCCAGCGGTTCTCGTCTCCAAAGGCTCGCGGGCTTCGGGCTCTACGAGGAGCCGTTCCTCACGGTGGAGGAGTTGATGGCGCGGCTGGACGCCGTCACGCTCGACGACGTGGCAGGGGTTGCGGCGGAGTGCTTCGATCCGGACCGCCAGGTCGGGGTCCGGCTCGGGCCGAAGGGTTGATAAGACTTTCTTACGGAAGCGACGACATGATCATCGGGGTACCGAAAGAGATCAAGGCGAACGAGAACCGCGTTGCCCTGGTTCCCGCCGGCGCGGATGCTCTGGTGAACGCGGGGCATACCGTGCTGGTCGAGAGGGGCGCGGGGCTCGGGAGCGGTTTCGACGATGAGGCGTACGAGCGCGCGGGCGCCACGATCGTGGATAGCGCCGAGGAGGTATGGGCCCGTGCGGAAATGATCGTCAAGGTGAAGGAGCCGATCGAGCCCGAGTGGCCCCGGATGCGGGAAGGGCAGGTCATCTTCACCTTCTTCCACTTCGCGGCGTCCGAAGCGCTCACGCGCGCCGTCGTGGACTCGGGCGCGATCGCGATCGCCTACGAGACGGTGCAGCTCCCGTCCGGAGAGTTGCCCCTCCTCACGCCGATGAGCGAGGTGGCGGGCCGGCTGGCCGTGCAGCAGGGCGCCAAGTACCTGGAGCGCTACTTCGGCGGCCGGGGCGTGCTCCTGGGGGGGGTCCCCGGCGTTGAACCGGCCCGGGTCGTCATCATCGGCGGCGGGGTCGTGGGCACGAACGCCGCCAAGATGGCCGCCGGCCTCGGCGCGGACGTCGTCGTGCTCGATGTCTCGCTGAACCGGCTGCGCTATCTGTCGGACGTCCTCCCGCGGAACGTCAAGCTGGTCTACTCCAATCGCCACAACATCTTGGCGCAGCTCGAGCATGCCGATCTGCTGATCGGCGCGGTGCTCCTGCCGGGGAAGAAGGCGCCGAACCTGGTGCGGCGCGAAGACCTCGCGCGGATGAAGGAAGGCGCGGTGATCGTCGACGTCGCCGTCGACCAGGGCGGGTGCGTCGAGACGATCCGGCCGACCACGCACGAGGACCCGATCTACGTCGTCGACGGCGTGATCCATTACGGCGTGGCCAACATGCCGGGCGCCGTGCCGAGGACCTCGACGCTCGCGCTCACGAACGCGACGCTGCCCTACGCACTGACCCTCGCGGGGAAGGGCTGGCGCGAGGCGTGCCGCGGCGACCGGGCGCTGGCGCTGGGCGTCAACGTGGTGGAGGGCAAGATCACTTACCCGGGCGTCGCGGAGGCGTTCGGCCTTCCGTACACACCGGTCGAAGAAGTGCTGCGGGGCGCATCGTGAACGGCCCGGCGCCGATGGAATCGGTTCGCGTCCTGATCCGTCGACTGCCGCATTTTCCCGAGACGTGGCCGTTGCCCGACTATGCGACGCCGGGCTCGGCGGGCGTCGACTTGCGCAACGCGGGGCCGGACATCGAAATTCCGCCTCTCGGTCGGACCCTCGTTCCGACCGGCCTCTCGATCGCGTTGCCCGAGGGGATGGAGGCGCAGGTACGGCCGCGGTCCGGGCTGGCCATTCACCGCGGGCTCGGGATGCCGAACGCGCCCGGGACCATCGACAGTGACTATCGGGGTGAGCTGCTCGTCCCACTGATCAACTTCGATCGCGCACCGCAGACGATCGCTCACGGCGAGCGGATCGCCCAGCTCGTCGTGGCCCGGGTGTGCCGGATCGAGTGGGAACTCGTGGAGAAGCTCCCTGCGGGTGGAGCGCGCGGCGCGGGCGGCTTCGGCAGTACCGGTCGCCTCTGAGCGGTGGTCGCACGGAATCTTGCACGTGATTCCGATGTCGGCTAAGTTGAACGCTCCCTTTGAGTTCGAGGGCGTGACCCACCGTGACGGTGGGTCTCGCGTGTTTGGTCTCTCTCTCGCCCCGAGGTCGGGGCACGCGGTGAGTTATGGGGCTCAAGAGTTGGTTTTCTTCCGGGAGACTCCTCCCCATCAATGACATTGCCGTCGACCTTGGCACCGCGAACACCCTGATCTACGTCAAGGGCGAGGGGATCGTCTTGAACGAGCCCTCGGTCGTCGCGGTGGAGCGAGGCACGAACCGGATCAAGGGGATCGGTCTCGAGGCCAAACGGATGCTGGGCCGTACGCCGGAAGGGATCATGGCGGTCCGGCCGCTCAAGGACGGCGTGATCGCGGACGTGGACATCACCGAGATCATGCTGCGCCACTTTTTGCGTACGGCCACGGCGAAGCGGATCTTTCGCATCAAGCCGCGGGTCGTCGTGGGGGTCCCCTCGGGGATCACGGAGCTGGAGAAGCGGGCGGTGCGGTCGGCTGCGGCCGCGGCGGGGGCGAAGGAAGTCTACATGGTGGCCGAACCGATGGCGGCGGCGATCGGTTGCGGCCTGCCCGTGGACACGCCGACCGGGAACATGGTCATCGACATCGGCGGCGGTACCACGGAAATTGCAGTGATCGCGCTCAACGGGATCGTGTCGGACACGTCGATCCGCGTTGGCGGTGATGAGATCGACGCGGCGATCGTCACGTTCCTGCGGAAGAACTACAATCTGCTGATCGGCGAGCCGACGGCGGAAGCGATCAAGATCCAGATCGGCTCCGCCTTCAACACCGGCGAGGAGCGGGAAATGGAGGTGAAGGGGCGGGATCTGGTGAGCGGGATCCCGAAGACGGTGCGGGTGCATTCGCAGGAGATCCGCGAATGCATCCAGGAGCCGATCCAGCAGATCGTGGATGCGGTGCGTCGCGCGCTGGAGATCACGCCGCCGGAGCTGGCCTCGGACATCGTGGACCGGGGGATCGTGATGACGGGCGGCGGTTCGTTGATCCGTGCGCTGGACAAGCTCCTGGCGCACGAGACGAACCTGCCGATCCACGTGGATGAGGAACCGTTGACCTGCGTGGTACGCGGGGCGGGTCGGATCCTGGACGACCTGCCGCGCTATCGAAGCGTACTGCAGACTTAGGCAGTGGACTACTTCGAGGGGAAGCGCAGGGGGAAGAGGCGCGAAGCAGCGGTGGTTTCAGGCCTCATGCTGGTCGCGCTTTTTCTATTCTTCCTGCCGTCGGGCTATCAGGCGCCGATTCGCGGGGCGCTGCGGAGCACGGCGTTGCGGCCGTTCTTCGCGGTGCAGCGTGAGATCGTAGAGCGGCGTGCGCTGAGCGTCGACGTCGCGGAGTTGCGGGCGCGGCACGATTCTCTGGCGGCGGTGACGGCGGCGCAGGCGACGCTCGCGGAGGAGAACCGTCGGTTGCGTGCGCTGCTCGGGCTTCGAGCCCGGGCGACCGAGAACTTCAAGTCGGCAGAGGTCATGCGGCTCGGCGTGCCCGGTGCCGAGAGCAGCTTCCTGCTGGACGTGGGCAGCGCGGACGGCGTGGAAGTGGGGAGTCCGGTCCTGACACCGGAGGGACTCCTCGGCGTCGTCTGGGAGGTCGACGAGCACGTCTCGCAGGCGATCGACTGGACGCACCCGGAGTTCCGCGCGAGCGCGATGACGCTGGATGGGCAGGTGTACGGTCTGGTGGAGCCGCGGCGCGGCCAGTTCCGGGAGGAGGACCTGCTCGTCCTGACGGGTGCGCCTTTCCATAGCGACATCAGACCCGGAACCCGGATCGTCACATCGGGCCGCGGCGGCATTTACCCCCGGGGGATCCCCCTGGGCTCGGTCGTCGGGATCGAGGAGGCGGACACGGGTTGGCGCAAGAGCTACCTGGTCCGGCCCGCGGTGAGGCCGGAGGCGGCGATGCACGTCCTGGTGGGGATCCGGCGGGACCGGGGAGGAGAGGGTGATCTGTCGAATCTGTGGCCTGTGGGTGGAGCACCGGACACCGCCGACGCGGCGGTCGGTGAGGGGGCGGATGGGGATCAGCCATGACGGTTAGCCGGGCGTGGACGTTCTGGGCGTTCATCGCCCTGCTCGTCGTCTTAGATTTCATCCTGCACATCGCGATCGGTCTGGGTGCGACCGCGCCGGATCTCCTGACGGTCGCGCTGCTTCTCGCTGCGAGGCGTCTGAGCAGCGCGGGCGCGGCGGCACTTGGACTGGTCTTCGGCCTGCTGCGGGACGCGCTCTCGCTCATCGCCTTCGGTGCCGAGGCGGTCACGATGACGCTCCTCGGGTACCTGGGCGCGCGGTCCAAGGATTACTTCCTCGGCGAGGGCATGCTCTTCGTGGCGGGCTACCTGTTCGTGGGAAAGTGGCTCCACGACATAATCTACTTCCTGATCGCGGGTCCGGCGGTTCGGGGCGACACGGTGACGCGGCTCGTGATCGAGGCGCCTATCGCGGCGGCGTACGCGGCCGTGGCCGGGACGGTCGCGTTCCTGGTCTATCAATTGTTCACTGGGGAACGGTAGCTGACGATTGACCGGTCCCTCACGGCCGGGGGACCGGATGCGGCTGGACTGAGAGACGATGCAGCCCTTCCACCCGCACGCGCGGCGGCGTCGTGCTCAGGGAGCGCTCGCCATCCTGGTGCTCGGGCTCGGCACGCTGGGTTTCGCGTTCTTCGAGACCCAGGTGCTCAAGAACGACACGTACGTCCTACAATCGGAGGCGAACCGACTCCGGCCGCTCCCGCTTCCGCCGCCGCGGGGCACGATCTTCGACCGGAACGGTGAGATCATCGCCGACAACGTGCCGGGGTACGCGCTCTCGGTCCTGCCCGGGCCCGAGGACTCGGTACGGGCGACGCTCGAGCGGCTCGCACCCCTGCTCGACCTGACCCCCTCCCGGATCGACGCGCTCATGGCGCGACGACGGCGCGCGCCGGGTCAGCCGCTGCTCGTGTCGAGCGACCTCACGTTCGACCAGGTCTCGGCGATCCAGGAACGACGGCTGTTCCTCCCCGGGGTCTACGTCGACGAGCGCCCGAAGCGCCGTTACCCGGACGGGCCCGCGGTGGCCCACCTGGTCGGATACATCGGCGAGATCTCCGAGGAGGAACTGGCTCGCCCGGAGTACGAGGGGTACTCGGCGGGCCAGTTGATCGGAAAGGCCGGGATCGAGCGGCGGTACGAGCATATCCTGGCCGGGACGCCCGGCGTGCGGTACGTGGAGATGGATGCCCATGGCCGCATCGTCGGCGAGTACGCCCCGAGGCGAGTGGTACAGCCGATCCCCGGCGAGGACCTCCATCTGCACATCGACCTCGATCTCCAGCGGTGGGTCGCGCGGATCTTCCCGGACTCGATGCGCGGGGCGATCGTCGCAATGGAGCCGGGAACGGGGCACGTGCTGGCCATGTACTCCAATCCCAGCTTCGACCCCAACCTCTTCATCGGCGGGATCGACCCGGAGGTCTGGCGGCGGCTGACCCAGGACCCGGCCAAGCCGTTGCTCAATCGCGCCACCGACGGCACGTATCCGCCGGGGTCGGTGTTCAAGCTGGTCACGGCGGCGATCGCGATGGAACTGGGCGTCCTCGACCCGGACCAGCCGCTCCCGATTCCCTGTCGGGGCGGCATGCAGTACGGTAACCGCTATTTCCGCTGCTGGGAGCGGGCGGGCCACGGGTACGTGACCTTGCCGGACGCCATCAAGGTCTCGTGCGACGTCTACTTCTACCAGGTGGGCCTGAAGATCGGGTTGGAGCGCTTCCTGTCGGAGGGGACCCGCCTCGGGTTCGCCTCCACGTCCGGCGTGGACCTCCCATCGGAGAAAGCCGGTATCTTCCCGGACGGCCCCCGGTGGTATCGGCGGCGCTGGGGGTGGGACCCGACGCAGGCCGAAGTGCTGAGCCTGGCGATCGGGCAGGGGGCGAACGATCAGTCGCCGATGCGGATGGCTCAACTCTTCGCCGCGCTGGCGGCGAACGGCCGTGTCATGGCGCCTCGCATCGCCGTCGGGGAGGATGGCAGGGAGCGACAGTGGGATCTGGGGTGGGACGATGAGACCCTCGCCCCCCTCCTCGAGGGGATCCGGCGGGTGACCGTGCCCCATGGTGGTGGGACCGCGGGGATGTCGGCGCTCGAGCACTGGGACTGGCGCGGCAAGACGGGAACGTCCCAGAATGCGCATGGTGACGACCACGCCTGGTTCGTCGGGATGGCAGGACCCCGGGGCGGGAAGCCGGAAATCGTCGTGTCCGTCCTCCTCGAATTCGGCGAGCACGGCTGGGTCGCGGCCCAGTACGCCGCCAAGACCGCGGACTATTACTTGCGACGCAAGTATGGCATGCCGACGGACACGGTGCAGACATTGATGGAACACTACCGGGCGGGACGGCCCGCGCGCTGGGCGCAGGCGCAATGAACTCGATCCAGCGGCTTCGCGCTTCACTGGGCGACACCACGCTCCTCCTCCTCGTTCTGGGGCTCTCTCTCTTCGGCGTGGCCATGGTCTATTCGGCCGGCCAGCTCGACGTCCCGGACCCGGCC
The DNA here is from genome assembly GCA_047459275.1 of Gemmatimonadota bacterium. Lineage (GTDB taxonomy): Bacteria > Gemmatimonadota > Gemmatimonadetes > Longimicrobiales > RSA9 > CALBZE01. The sequence continues at coordinate 39 of VSDC01000023.1, read as the reverse complement.
GTGCAGGGGGTGTGGAAGAAGCAGCTCCTCTTCCTGGGC
>VSDC01000398.1:0-2699 GCA_047459275.1 Gemmatimonadota bacterium | reverse complement strand
CCCCTCGGATACTGGCTCGGCAGGAGAATGGGATTGTGAGATAGCTCGGGATGGTCCATGCTCCTCGAGACGACCTCGACGAGGGGAGGGAGCCTGACCGTGGTCGGTGGCACGAAGCTCGGGGTCGGGACTCTCCACCCGTTCGTCGAGTCGAGGGCGGAGTTCTGGGCGGCGATCAGTTAGTCCTCGCGGGCGGGATCAGGTTGCAGGCACCCGACAACTTCACCCTTGACAGCTTCCGTCCGAAGACTAGTATTTGAGGAAGCTCGTGATGGTCGCCGCCGTCCTTGGCGCGGTCACCTTCGGGGTGCAGGAGGCCCACGCGCAGATCTCCTTCGGGGCGCAGGCGAGTTTTGCGGACGAAACGGACTTCGGCATTGGGGCCCGCATCTACGCGGGGCTGCCCCTGACCGGTCTCGAGCTTGTGGGCGCGTTCGACTACTTCTTCCCGAGCGAGGAAGGCCTCAATTATTTCGAGGTGAACGCGAACGCGCTGTACTCCCTGCCGCTCGCCGGAGTGACGGGCCTCCGTCCCTACGTCGGCGGCGGGCTGAACATCGCCCGTGCGTCTGTGGACATTCCAGAGGAGCTCGAGGAGTTCTTGGATAGCTCGTCGAACACGGAGATTGGCTTGAACCTGATCGGCGGACTGGAGTTCGGATTCGGCCCGATCAAGCCGTTCGCCGAGCTGCGGGCGCAGATCTCCGGCGGCGAGCAGATCGTGCTCACTGGTGGGATCCGGCTGTAGCTGGCCCCGTAACCAACTCGGCACGTCATTCGGAGGACGAAAAAGTCGGCCCGGCGCGAATGCGCCGGGCCGCAGCGTTCTCGGGGCCGCCTGTTCCCCGTGCCTGTACGGGCGTGGCGCCGACTCAGTCTGCCGACGCCGTCACCGCCGTGACCGAGCCCTCCGCGGGCACCGCCGCCGCCGCGACGTCCACCCGCTTCCCGAAGAACCGGAGGGCGCCGTACAGGATCCCGATCCCGAGAATCAACGAGATCACCGGGCTCATTCCGAAAGCCGTGGGTACGTCGCCCACGGCCATGGCCACCACGGCCACCAGGGTGGCGTACGGCAATTGGGTCCGAACGTGGTCGACGTGGTCGCACGCCGACGCCATGGAGCTCATGACGGTCGTGTCCGAGATCGGCGAGCAGTGGTCGCCGAAGATCGAGCCGGCCATGATCGAGCTGATCACGCCCAGCAGGATCGTGTACCCCTCGCCGCTCTCGAACCCGACGCCCGCGCCCATCGCCACGGCGAGCGGCACGACCACGGGGAAGAGGATCGCCATCGTACCCCACGACGTGCCCGTGGCGAAGGAGATCAGCGCGCCCACCACGAACACGATCACGGGGAGCAGGTGCATGGGGAGCGAGTCCTTCAGCACCGATGAGAGGTAGGGCCCCGTCCCCATCGCCTCGGTCACGCCCCCGAGCGACCAGGCAAGAATGAGGATGACGATGGCGAGCACCATGGACTTGAGCCCGCCGATCCACGCCTCGATCGCTTCCTGCGCCGAGAGGATGCGCTGGGCAATGCTGAGCACGATGGCGACGAACGAGCCCGCGAACGACGCCCAGATGAGCGAGGCGAACGGATCCGCGGCGCCAACGATCTCCCACAGCGTGTGATCGCCCGGGCCGAGGTCCTTCGCCCCCGTGTAGAAGATGCCGCCGAGCGCGACGGCCATCACGGTGAGGACCGGGATCGCCGCGTTGTACCACCGGTGCTTCACGCCCTCGGGCGGCTCGAGCTCCCGGCTGGTCGTGTCCGCGGCGGGCATGGCCCCGGGCCGAATCACGCCGCCTCCGGACGCGGCGCGAACCTCGGCTTCCAGCATCGGTCCGAAGTCCCGTCTGGTCAGGACGACCATCAGGACGAAGATCAACGCCAGGATGGGGTAAAAGAGAAACGGGATCGAGTGGAGGAAGACCGCGAACGGGTTCTCGGCCCCGGCCAGCAGGTTCGCCTGAATGGCGGCATCGGTCGTCTGCGACGCCGCGCTCTTCAACGCATCGCCGATGAGCGTGATTTCGAAGCCGACCCATGTCGAGACGACGGCGATCGCCGCGACCGGCGCCGCCGTCGAGTCGACGATGTAGGCGAGCTTCTCCCGCGACACGTTCAGCCGGTCGGTCACGGGGCGCATGGTGTTGCCGACGATGAGCGTGTTGGCGTAGTCGTCGAAGAAGATCAGGATCCCGGCCAGCCACGCCAGGAACTGGCCGCGCCGGGGCGTGGTCGCCAGCCCGCGCAGCGCCTCGACCACCCCCCGCGTCCCCCCGTTCCGGTTCATCACGCCGACCATCCCGCCGAGCGCCATGCTGAAGACGATGATCGAGATGTGGTCCGAATCCGCGAGGGCGCCGAGCACGAAGCGGTCGATCGCGGTGAGCGTCGCGGTGACCGGGTTGTAATGGCTGAGCAGGAGAGCGCCGAGCCAGACCCCGGCGAAGAGCGACAGGACGACTTCCCTGAACAGCAGTGCGAGAACGATGGCCGCCAGCGGCGGCAACAGGCTGAGCCAGCCGGGCTCGATGGGTACGGTCATGTACGCTCCCGTGAAACGGTGTCGATTCACGAAAAGCTAATGATTATGCGAGGGGGAGTAAAGTCGCACCGGCCGGTTCCGGGCTCGGTTGACAGCGCCCGGCGGCGTGCGTAACCTTGCGGCCGATCCTTCCGGACACCTCGA
>VSDC01000397.1:0-2700 GCA_047459275.1 Gemmatimonadota bacterium | reverse complement strand
TCGTCGGCCATGAGCAGGACGCCTCGCCGTCTGCAGATCTCCGCGGCGCGGCTCAGGTATCCGTCCGGGGGCACGACCACGCCCGCTTCCCCCTGAATCGGCTCCACGAGGAAGGCGACGGTCCGATCCGTGATCGCGTCCTCCAGCGCATCCGCATCGCCGTACGGGATCCGGCGGAAGCCGGGTGCGAACGGCCCGAACCCGTCCCTGTAGGTCGGCTCGGACGAAAAACCGACGATCGTGGTCGTCCGACCGTGGAAGTTGCCTTCACACACAACGATCTCCGCCTGGTCCCGCGGCACCCCCTTGCGCTCGTAGCCCCACTTGCGGGCCGCCTTGATCGCCGTCTCCACCGCTTCGGCGCCCGTGTTCATCGGGAGGGCTTTCTCGTAGCCGGTCAGCTCGCACAGCTCTCGAAGGAACGGGGCGTACTGATCGTTGTGGAACGCGCGGGAGGTGAGGGCGAGGCGCGACGCCTGCTCCACGAGCGCCGCCACGATCCTCGGGTGGCCGTGGCCGTGATTCAGTGCCGAATACGCCGCAAGCATGTCCAGGTAGCGCCGCCCTTCCACATCCCAGACCCAGATGCCCTCTCCTCTCGTGAGCACCACCGGCAGGGGGCGGTAGTTGTGCGCGCCCCAGATCTCGGCCTCGCGAATGAGCCGTTCGGCCGGACCACCTTCCTTTGCCACTTCGGTCTTCATCTCTCCTCCCGTTCAGCCCACCCGGGTTCGTCCGGCACCCCGCATTCGGGGCACTGCGTGGACAGGTAGCGCATCCACTCTTCGATCTCGTCGACGCCCGGAAGCTCGGCCTCGGCCGACGCTCGCGCCACGTGGTAGACCTGCCCCCACCGGTCCGCGATGAACAACGCCGCTTCCCCTCCCCTCACCCCGCACCGCCGATGCGCCTCTCCATCCGGATCGGCCAGGAGCTCCACCCCGCTTGCGCTCAACTCCGTCTGCTCCTCGCCGCCTCCCTCCGACACCGGGAGCACGACCAGCGGTCGCCCGCTCCAGACGCGCAGCTCCGGCCCGCGCGCCCCAAGCTCCCGCACGTACTCACGACCGGATTCCACGTTTGCAAGGAACACGACGACGGGCGCACCCCGGTGCGGCGCGCGCCAGGGGACCCGAACGCCGTCGCGCGCCCGGGGCAGCTCGAGGGGCGGCAGAAGGTCGCCCACCCGGGGACCGCCGCCCTCCATTTCGGTTGCCGAACTCCCGAGCAAGTCTTCACTCCCAGGAATGCCGGCTCGTGGCCGGAGTGAGTGGGAGGAGCTCCCGCACGGCCCGGAGCACCTCGTCGGCGCGCCCGGACCGGCGCAGCACCGCCGTCCAGGGCCCGGGCGGGATCTCGCTCGTGGCATACGCCACGAGAAGGACCCGGGCCCCCTTGTGTCGCTGTACGAACCGATCGAGGCCGTCCGGATCGTACGCTCCCTGGTCCAGGACCACGAGACGGATCGGGCCCGCCTCCGGGTCGGTCACCGGATAGACGAGCGACGCATCCAGGCTCGGTGCCGCAACCGCGTGATAGCCGTGCTCGCGCAGCCGGGCCCGCAAGAGCGCACGTGGCCAGTCGTCGGGGACAACGAGTAGGATCCGCGGGCCGCCTTTCATCAACGCGAGATCGATCGCCCGAGCCGATCCTCTACCTCGGTCACCGACTCCTCCAGGCGATTCTCAACGCCTTTGTGGTCGTCGACCGTCATGACCATGAAGACCCGATCGTGCTTCTCGCGCAGCCGCTGCTCCGCGCGACGGATGACCGGCATCACTTCGTCCCAGTCGCCCTCGATCACCGTGTCCGCGCCCGTGACCCGGTACCGGAGACCCGCACGGTCGATCTCGTCGATGACTTCGGCGACCGGGTCCACGAGCGAATCGCCAGCTCCGACCGGGAACATGGTAAGGCTGAAGAGCATCGGATGTCCTCCGCGAAGACGGGTGAGACGAGACAGCGGCGAGAAGGATTCGGCCCGCCATCCCCGTGCAAAGAGCGTGCCCGACGCAGCCGTGGGCGCCTGCGTCGGCCGCGGGTTGGCTGTCGGGCCGCGGTGGGCTGCCAGGAGAAAAAGGCCGCCGCCGGAATCGTCGTCCGACGGCGGCCTCATGCCGAGGGCGGGACTCGAACCCGCATGGGCTTGCGCCCGCTCGATTTTGAGTCGAGTGCGTCTACCAATTCCGCCACCCCGGCGGCGCGTCGGCGCGGGTGCGCCGAGCCTCATAACATAACGCTTTTCGGCCCGTTTTTCCAGGGCTCCCGCCGGGTTCGGACCCTTTGAACACCTCAGAGCCCAAGGAGCTGACGCGCGTAGTAAGCCCTCCGAATCGCGAGCACGGGGTCGCCTTCCGAAAGTGCCTGGCGCGCGCCGCGGAGCAGACGCTCCGCCCGCCTCCTCGCCACCTGGCCGGCGCGATCATCGGGCGCTTCCCTCGTCGTCAACGCACGCTCCACCTGGCGGATCAGGCGCCTTGCCACCGCAGTGGGCGTGGTCTCACGCAACCGATCTCCCGCCTCAAGGAGGAGTTCGGCAACGCGTACGGGATCATCCGTGCGGCCCGCGCGCGCCAGGAGTGAACGGGCGGCGTGTAGTGCGTCGGCAACGCCCGGAACGGACACTCCGTCCAAAGCCGCCGACGCCAGCTCGAGCCACTGCCGCAGCCCCGCCTCGACCTCCGCCAGCCCCGCCGGCCC
>VSDC01000396.1:0-2703 GCA_047459275.1 Gemmatimonadota bacterium | reverse complement strand
ACTTCCTCGACAACGTCGCCGAGTGGATCCTGGAGCTGGACCGGGGCGAGGGGATTCCGTGGAAGGGGAACTACTCGTCGTGGCTCGAGCAGAAGAAGCAGCGGCTCGCACAGGAGGAGAAGCAGGAGTCGGCGCGGCAGAAGACGCTGGAGCGCGAGCTCGAGTGGATCCGCATGGCGCCCCGCGCGCGCCACGCCAAGAGCAAGGCGCGCATCAACGCGTACGAGGAGCTGCTCAACCAGGACGTCAAGGAGCGGCTGACCACGGCCGAGATCGTCATCCCCAACGGCCCGCGCCTCGGTGACGAGGTCGTCGTAGCCGAGGGGATCTCGAAGGCGTACGGAGACAAGGTCCTCTTCGAGAACCTGTCCTTCCGCCTCCCGCGCGGCGGGATCGTCGGCGTGATCGGCCCGAACGGCGCCGGGAAGACGACGCTCCTCCGCATGATCGTCGGGCAGGAACAACCGGACTCGGGGACGCTCAAGATCGGCCAGACGGTCAGGCTCGCGTACGTCGACCAGACCAGGGACGCTCTGGATCCGGAGAAGACGGTTTACGAGGAGATCTCCGGCGGGCTGGACGAGATCGACTTCGGCAGGACGAAGGTCAACTCGCGGGCCTATTGCTCGTGGTTCAACTTCAAGGGTGCGGACCAGCAGAAGAAGGTCGGCGTCCTCTCCGGCGGTGAACGCAATCGTGTTCACCTCGCCAAGCTGCTCAAGAGCGGCGGGAACCTGATCCTGCTCGACGAGCCGACGAACGACCTGGACGTCGACACCCTGCGCGCGCTCGAGGAGGCGCTGCTGGGCTTCGCCGGATGCGCGGTCGTCGTCTCCCACGACCGCTGGTTCCTCGACCGCATCGCCACGCACATCCTGGCGTTCGAGGGCGACAGCCGCGTGGTCTGGTTCGAGGGGAACTACCAGGAGTACGAGGAGGATCGCAAGCGTCGCCTGGGGCCCGAGGCGGACCGGCCGCACCGGATCAAGTACCGGAAGCTGGTGCGGCAGTAGGCGGCCGGAGCGGCCGGGCCGGCGGCGTGCTCATGCGGGGAGAGCCGCCCGGGCGATCCGGGTGGCCCGGGCATGCCGCCGACCGGCCCTTTCCCTGCCGAACCCCCGCTCACCACTCTCACCTTGCCGTCTGTCCACGGCTCGCCTAGAATCCTGCGCCCTCATCCGTTCACCCCTCACATCGAGGCCCCCATGCGAAGAAGCGCGATCCTCGCCGCCGTACTCGTGGCGACAGTGCTGGCCCCATCCCATCTCGCGGCCCAGAGCCCGAGGGACTTGATCGCCGCCATGCTCGACGCCGCGGCTACCATGAAGCAAGCGGACGGATTCCGGCCGGACGGCGAAGCCGTTCCGCGGGACATCGTCGTCGGAGCCCTCCCCGCGGGGGGCGCGGTCGTCCTCGAGCTGCGGCTCGAAGGAGGGACGACCTACTTCATCGGCGGAGTGTGCGACGAGGATTGCACCGACATGGACATGTGGTTGATCGACCCCGAGGACGGCGCAACGCTGGCGGAGGATGCCTCGGACGACGACGTACCCATCCTCGAGTTCGTCGCGCCCCGCACCGGCACGTATTTCCTCTCGCTCATGATGTACGACTGTGCGGAGGAGTATTGCCTGTTCGGGTACCAGGTGCTAAAGAAGTGATGCCCGCGCCGCGACGTCGGAGGACACGGGCCGTCGCGCGCGTCCTCCGGGGTCGGCCCCGGAGCCGCCGCACATGATCGGCCACTCGCACGCGACCGCCCCCCCCGCTCCATGCGCAACGTCCGACTCGCCTTCGCCGCGTTTCTGGCCGTCTACGGCCTGGTGTGCATGACGAGCCCCGGGACCGGCCGGCTGCTCGACAGCGTCGATCTCGCGATCCACGAGACCGGCCATCTCGTCTTCGCGCCGTTCGGCGAGTTCATGAGCATCCTCGGCGGGACGCTCTTCCAGCTCATCATGCCGGGGTTGTTCGTGGCGCATTTCGGCCGCAGGGGCGATCGGTACGCGGCGGGCGCCGTCCTGTGGTGGGTCGCCCAGAACTGTTGGAACATCTCGGTCTACGCGGCCGATGCCAGGAGCCGCCGGCTCCCCCTCGTCGGCGGCGGCGAGCACGACTGGACGTACCTCTTGCTCCGGGTCGGTCTACTGGAGCACGACCAGCTCGTGGCGAGGATCATCCACTTCGTGGGGATCCTGATCTTCGCTGGGGCGATCTACATGATGCTGCGATACGCCGGCGAGCCGACCGCAGACAGCGGCGAGGAGCAGATCGAGGTCCCGGACCGGATTCAATGACCCCACGGCTTCAATAACCCCACGGCGCCGGCGGCGGCTCGACGGGCGTGGTGAGGTCGAACTCGACGCGGAACCTGCGGTCGGTCCCGGGCCGCCTCAGCATGTAGGCGAAGTGTTCGCCCGGGACGATCTCGATCGTCCAGATGTTCGCCGCCGCGGCCGGGATCAGCGAGGCCGTGTACTCGTCGGCGGGAAACTCCTGCCACTCCGCGTCCCCCGGCCCCGTCGTGTGACCGCCGTACCCGTTGATGTCCTCCTCCGAGCCGTCCTCGTGCCGGTGGTCGTGAAGCAGGCGCAGCCCGCCCTCTGTCCGCATCAGGATCCACGTCCGCGACCGGTCCTCACCCACGTGGAACGGGATGCGGATCTCGTCCGGCATGCACTCGCGCACGTGCATGACCAGCCG
>VSDC01000395.1:0-2708 GCA_047459275.1 Gemmatimonadota bacterium | reverse complement strand
GAACTCGGCGTAGGCCGGGCCCGGCTCCCGGGTTGCGGAGCAGACGCGGGCGGGCGGCGCACGAAGCGCCGCCCGCCCGCGTTTTCCGTCCACGCCCGACCTGGTGCCGCATGCGTGCCCCCCGCACCGTGCCGCATCCGCGCCCGGCCCGTGCGTCGAGGCCGGATTCTTGCAAGCACTTCCGTCCTGTTGCAATCTGTCACGGAATCTGGTGACAAATTGCATGATTTCGGGCGGGAAGTGGCGGTAGTGAGGAGGAAATGTGCAATTTGTCACCCGGAGTGTTGACAAGTCGCAACAATCGTGATAACATTGCGCGTCGCGCGCGGGGTGGGCCTGGGCCGCACGCGACGGCGTCGTGCACGCGTCTTGGGACGACATCAGGCCCGATCCGCGCTGGGGAGACTGGGTATGCAAACACGAGTGAGCCGGTACGACACGCTGGCAGCGGCAAAGAACTGGTCGCCTTCAACCAACGGCGCGAGTCGGTACTCTCAGGTGGATCGGCTCGCGCCGTCTCGCATCGTGGATATCGAGCGGATCTTCGGGGAGAACACGTTCGGGCTGGCCGAGATGAAGGCGCGCCTGCCGCGGAAGGCGTTCCAGGCGCTGATGGAGACGATCCAGAACGGCTCGGAGTTGGACCCCAGCGTGGCGGACGTGGTCGCCCTGGCGATGAAGGAGTGGGCGACCGAGCGCGGCGCGACGCACTTCACGCACTGGTTCCAGCCGCTGACGGGGCTCACGGCGGAGAAGCACGACTCGTTCATCACGCCGAACGTGGGCGGCGGCGCGATGGCGGAGTTCAGCGGCAAGGACCTGATCCAGGGCGAGCCGGACGCGTCCTCGTTCCCGTCGGGCGGCCTGCGCGCGACGTTCGAGGCGCGGGGGTACACCGCGTGGGACCCGACGTCGCCGGCGTTCATCGTGGAAACGCCTTCGGGTTCGTACCTGGCGATCCCGACGGCGTTCGCATCGTGGACGGGCGAGGCGCTGGACGCGAAGACGCCGCTCCTGCGCTCGATCCACGCCCTGGACCGGGTGGTCCGGCGTGCGCTGGCGCTCTTCGGCATCAACGACGGCCCGGTCACGGCGACGCTGGGTCCCGAGCAGGAGTTCTTCCTGATCGACCAGGAGTTCTACTACCGCCGTCCGGACCTGGTCACGACGGGACGGACGCTGTTCGGCGCGAAGCCGCCTCGCGGGCAGGAGCTGGAGGACCATTACTTCGGCTCGATCCCGGAGCGCGTGCTGGCCTTCATGATGGAGGTCGAGCGCGAGCTGTACCGCCTGGGCGTTCCGATCAAGACGCGGCACAACGAGGTGGCGCCGGGGCAGTACGAGATGGCGCCGCTCTACGAGACCGCGAACGTGGCGGCGGACCACCAGCAGCTCATGATGACCATGTTGCGCCGCATCGCGCCCAAGTACGGGCTGGTCGTGCTGCTGCACGAGAAGCCGTTCGCGGGCGTGAACGGGAGCGGGAAGCACCTGAACTGGTCGATCTGCACGCCGAAGCACAACCTGCTGGATCCGGGGGACAGCCCGGACGAGAACCTGCAGTTCCTCTTCTTCTGCACCGCGGTGCTGCGGGCGGTGGAGCGGCACCAGGACCTGGTGCGGGCGAGCGTGGCGTTCGCGGGGAACGACCATCGCCTGGGGGCGAACGAGGCGCCGCCGGCGATCATCTCGGTGTACCTGGGCGAACAGCTCACGGAGATCTTCGAGCAGCTCGGGAAGGCGGAGAAGGCGAAGTCGCGGAGGAACGGCGGGCTGCTCGGGCTCGGTGTCCCGGTGCTTCCGCGGCTTCCGCAGCACGCGGGTGACCGGAACCGGACGTCGCCGTTCGCGTTCACGGGCAACAAGTTCGAGTTCCGGGCGCTGGGCGCGTCGCAGTCGATCTCGTTCCCGGCGACGGTGCTGAACACGATCATGGCCGAGTCGGTCGACGAGCTGGCGACGGAGCTGGAGGCCGAGCTGGAGAGCGGTCGCGACCTCGAGAGCGCGATGCGGGCGCTCCTCGCGCGCGAGATCCCGAAGATCAAGCGGATCATCTTCAACGGCGACGGCTACTCCGAGGAGTGGCAGAAGGAGGCGGAGCGCCGGGGGCTGCTCAACATCCGCAACTCGCTGGACGCGATCGAGCGGCTGACCGACGAGAAGAACATCGCGCTCTTCGAGAAGTACGGCGTGCTGAGCCGGCGGGAGCTGGAGAGCCGCGAGGAGATCCTCATCGACCAGTACTTCAAGACGGTCAACATCGAGGGCGAGACGACGGCGGACATCGCCCGCACGATGGTGCTGCCGGCGGCGGTCCGATACCTGAACGAGCTGCTGGCGGCGGTCGAGCAGGGCGAGGAGGTCGGCCTCGAGGTCAAGGGCGTGCGGCGCACGGCGGAGGATGTCGCGAAGCTGGTCGACGAGCTGCGCGACGCGCTCGACGAGCTGAACCGCCAGAACGCGGAGCTCGGCGGCGACGACGTGCGCTCCAAGGCGCACCACGTGCGCGACAACGTGATCCCGGCGATGGCCGCGGTCCGGAGCGTTGCGGACCGCCTCGAGCGGGTCGTGCCCGACGACCTGTGGCCGCTGCCCCGCTACCGGGACATGCTGTTCGTGAAGTGAGGCTGTCCGGCGGGCTGCGCCGTCCCGCGGTGGTGGCCGAACGAACGGGGCTGCGACGAGTCCGTCGCAGCCCCGTTCGCCAT
>VSDC01000394.1:0-2732 GCA_047459275.1 Gemmatimonadota bacterium | reverse complement strand
TCCAGCGCGTCTACGAGGAGTACCGCGACCAGGGCTTCACCATCCTCGGCCTCTCGATGGACCGCGGCGGCACGCACGTCGTCCGGGAGTTCCTCGACGAGCGAGGGATCACCTACCCCGTCGCGATGGCGACGCCGGAGGCGGTCCGGGCGTTCGGCGGCGCGAACCTGCTGCCGACGTCGTATCTGATCGACAAGGAAGGCAGGATCCGCTACACGGTCAAAGGCGTGTACACGGAAACGGCGCTCTCGCAAGCGGTCGGGCGGCTGCTCCGGGAAACGCCGGACGCTGCGCCCGCGGGCCGGCTCACGGCCGGGGACCCGCCCGGCTCCGCCGCGGAAGCGTCCGGAACGAATGCGGCGCCCGCCCCGAAGGAGGTGGCCCGATGACGGATGCGACGTCGGTTTCCTTCGGCCTCGCCTTCCTGGCAGGGCTCGTCTCGTTCCTGTCGCCGTGCGTGCTCCCGCTGGTGCCGAGCTACATTTCGTTCGTGACCGGCCTCACGCTCGACGAGTTGCGCGACGCGGACTCGGCCGCGGCCCGGCGGCACTCCGCGCTCCACGCCGCCCTGTTCGTCGTCGGCTTCTCGGCGCTCTTCGTCGCGCTCGGCGCCTCGGCGACGGCGCTCGGCACCGTCCTCGCCCGCTCGCTGCCCCTGATGCAGCAACTCGGCGGCGTCGTGATCGTCTTCTTCGGCCTCTACATGCTCGGCGTGTTGCGCATCCCCGCGCTCATGCGCGAGCGGCGGCTGCACCTCGCGACGAAGCCGGCGGGGGCGCTCGGCTCGGTCCTGGCCGGCGTCGCCTTCGGCGCCGGGTGGACGCCCTGCGTGGGCCCCGTGCTCGCCACCATCCTCCTCTACGCCGGACTGGAGGCGACGATGACGCGCGGGATGCTCCTCCTGGCCACCTACGCCCTCGGCCTCGGGATCCCGTTCTTCGCCGCCGCAGTGGCGTTCAATGCCTTCCTCGCGCGGGCCCAACGGCTCAAACCCTGGCTCGGCGTGATCGAGCGCGGCGCCGGCGCCTTCATGGTCCTGGTCGGGGTATTACTATTCACCGGACGATTCGCCGCGCTCTCCAGCTTTTTCGCCGGCTTCGGCCAGTTGATCGACCTGGAGGTGGGGCCGTGAAACCGTACGGGCGCACCACGCCGTTCGCGATCGCAGCCCTGTGACGATCACGACTCGGCCCCCGCGGTCGCACCGAATCGAGACGGAAGGAGATGATTCGATGAGTATGATAGAATCCGCACGGTCCGTGACCGTGCCCTGCCCCTTCTGCGATACGCTGAACCGCGTCGACCTCGACCGCATCGACGACCGCCCGAAGTGCGGGAGTTGCGGCCGTCCGATCCTGATGGACCGGCCCCTCAAGGTCGGGGACCAGAACCTGGAGCGCGTCGTCGCCGACGCGAAGGTCCCGGTCCTGGTCGACTTCTACGCCGACTGGTGCGCGCCGTGCAAGATGATGGCGCCGATCCTGGACGAGGTCGCGCACGACCGCGCCGGCTCGTTGCTGGTCACCAAGCTCGACACGGACCGCAACCCGACGATGGCGGTGCGCTACTCGATCCGCGGGATCCCGACCCTGATCCTCTTCCACGAGGGCCGAGAGGTCGGCCGCCAGACCGGCGCGGTCCCCAGGGCGCAGCTCGAGTCCTGGATCGACGCTGCGGTGGGGGCGGGCGAAGCATAGCCGGGGGGTTGCCGGGTGGCGCCGCGCGCGTCGCCATCCGGCCGCCGACCCAATTTCCTACGCGCGATCCACCTCCCGCAGCACCTCGAGCGGCGGGCGGTCGAGGAGGCCGCGCCCGTTCAGGTACCCGAGCGCGGCGGTGAGCAGCGACGTCGCGCCCCACGTGACGGCGAGCGCCGGCGCCGGGAGGCTGAAATCCATCTCGAACAGCCCGGCCGTGAGCGCCCACGCAGCGAAACCGGCGAGGATCGCTCCGGCGAGGCCGGACACGGCGCCGAGGGCGAGGTACTCGACAAAGAGCACGCGGCGGAGCTGCGCGCGACTCGCCCCGAGGGTGCGGAGGAGCGCCAGCTCCCGCATCCGCTGGAACCGCGTCGTCGCGAGCGAGCCGGCCAGCACGACCAGCCCGCCGCCGATCGCGAAGAGCGCGAGGAACCGCACCGCGAGCGACGCCTTCCCGACGATCCCGTCGAGCGCTTCCTGCACCTGCGTCAGGTCGAGCGCCGAGACATTGGGCCAGCGCTCCACCAGGTCCCGCTGCAGCTCGGCCCGTCCGACGGTCTCCGGAACCCGGGCAAGCGCAACGATCGTCTGCGGCGCCTCCTCCAGCACACCCGGCTCGAAGACGACGAAGAAGTTCGGTGAGAAGCGCGCCCAGTCCACGCGCCGCAGGCTCGCGATCTCCGTCTCGATCGGCACGCCCTGCACGTCCCAGGTGATACGGTCGCCGATCCCGACCCGGAGCTCGCGCGCGAGCTCTTCCTCGACGGAGATGCGGGGGAGGCGGGACGCGGCCACCGCGCTCTGCCCTGCGCCGCCGCCCGTGGCGGCCTCACCCGCGCCTGTACCGACTGGGCCCGCATGCGGACCGCCTTCATACCCGCCCTCCTCCCACCACTCCCCCGCCACGAGCTCTTCCGTCTCGGCGAGTCGAGCCCGGTACGTGTTCCGGTACTCCCGCCGCAGCGCCCAGCGCTCCGGCGCGCCGTCCGTCGACGACGACGGTCTTGGAGTGCAGGCTGGCGCCGCTGGAAC
>VSDC01000022.1:0-12916 GCA_047459275.1 Gemmatimonadota bacterium | reverse complement strand
GGCGCGGCCGCGTGGCCGACCTGGATCTCCGACTGGGCCGCGCCGGGTCGGTCGACGAGGAAGATCGTCGACGGCCGGGCGACGGGCCGGTCGGGTGGCGCGACGGGCATGGGCATGGCGGGCGCCCAGCCGTCGAACGCGCGGCCGAGGAGCGGGAGCAGGTCGGCGGCGTCGATGTCGCCGACGGCGACGAGGAACGCGTTCCCCGGCCGGAAGTGCTGGTGGTAGAAGGACGCGATCTCTTCGCGGCCGATGTTCTGGACGCTTTCCGGCGACCCGGAGAGGGTGGCCGCGTAGGGGTGCCCGGGGCCGTACGCCACGGCGGAGAAGGTCTCGTGGGCGAGGTAGCGCGGTTCCTGGCGCTGGCGAGCCAGGTCGGCCAGGCGTTCCTCGCGCACGCGGCGCACCTCGGCCTCCGGGAACGTCGGACGCGCGACGACCTCGGCCAGGAGGTCGAGCGCGGGCTCGAGGCGCGGGCGGAGCACGTGGAGCGAGAGGTTGATCGCGTCCCACGTGGCCGTGATCTCGAGCTCGGCGCCGAGGCGGTCCAGCTCCTCGGCCAGCTCGATGGCCGAGTAGCGCTCGGTCCCCTCGTCGAGCATCTCCGCGACGAGGCTCGCCCGCCCGGCCCGCTCCGGAGCGTCGGCGGCCGCGCCAGCCCGGATGACGAGGCGCAGATCCACGATAGGGAGCCCCGGGCGCCTCACGACGAGCACCTGCAGGCCGTTGTCGAGACCGTGCCGTTCGACAGCCGGCGGGACGATGGCGGGCGGCGGGCCGACGGTGGGCGGCGCGGCCCGGTCGATGGTCGATCTCATGGCATCGAGGAAGCCAGATCCCAGCGACCCCTGGGGACGACGCTGAGCACGACCGGCGGCGCGTCCACGAGCCAGCGGCGGACCGTGGCGGCGATACTTCCGGCCTCGAGGCGGAGGTAGCGCTCCAGGTCGGCGTTCGCGAATCCGGGGTCGCCCGTGTAATAGGCGTACAGGTTCAGGCGGTCGGCCCGGCCGAGGATATGCTGGAGCTCGTCGACGAACGCCGTCTCGATCCGGTTGCGGGCGCGCTCCACCTCGGCGGGAGCGAGCTCGCCCGCGGCGATCGCCTCGAGCTGGCGCATCGTCTCCCGCTCCAGCTCCGCGAGCGGCACCTCCGGGCGTGCCGTCGCGACGATGAGGAAGATCGAGCCGAGCTTGCGGCTGTCCTGGAACGCCTGGACGTCCTGGGCGACACCGCGCTCGTAGACCAGCGCGCGGTGGAGGCGCGACGCTTTCCCCTCGGCCAGGATCGTCGCTGCGGCGTCCAGCTCGGCATCCCCCTCCGCGAAGTACGCGGGCGAATGCCATGCCAGATACAGGCGCGGCAGCCGCACGTCGTCTTCCAGGATGAGGCGACGGCCGGCCACCGCCTCGACCGGCGGCGCCTGGACCTCCGGCGCTTCGGGCCCGCGCGGGATCTCGCCGAAATACCGCTCCACCAGAGGCAGGACCTGCGCTCCGTTCACGCCGCCGGCCACCACCAGCGAGGCGTTGTTGGGGGCGTAATAGGTCCGGAAGAAGTCGTGCACGTCTTCTAGCGTGGCGGCGTCCAGATCCGCCATCGACCCGATCACCGGCCACGAGTACGGATGCTCCGGCGGATAGAGGGCGGCCAGGATCGTCTCGAAGGCCAGGCCGTACGGCCGGTTCTCGTAACTCTGGCGGCGCTCGTTCTTCACGACGTCGCGCTGGGCATCCAGCTTCTCCTGCGTCATCGCGGGCAGGAGCCACCCCATGCGGTCGGCCTCGAGCCAGAGCGCCAGCTCGAGGGCGTGGGCCGGGAGCATCTCGTAGTAATTCGTCCGATCCGACGAGGTGGAGCCGTTGTTGACGCCGCCGACGGACTCGAGGAGCGCGTCGAACATCCCCTCGGGCGCGTGAGCCGAGCCCTCGAACATGAGGTGCTCGAAGAGGTGCGCGAAACCGGTGCGCCCGGGCCGCTCGTTCTTCGAGCCCACGTGGTACCACAGATTCACGGCCACGAGCGGGACCGACGGATCCTCGTGTACGATGACACGCAGCCCGTTGGCGAGGGTGTGGACCTCGTGAGGGAGGTCGACGCGGACCGGCGCGGCTCTCTGCGTGCTCACAGCGGCTCGGCTAGTCGTTCCCGCAGCACCGAAGGCGCGACGGTTTCCAGGAGGAAAGCCCGGGCGGCCTTGCGGCCGGCGACGACCCGCTCCTCGGCTTCATCGAGGAGCTCGACATCGTCGCCCTCCGCCACGAGCGCGGCACGGGAGATGGCGTCGTGCGCCGCGTCGTCCCAACCCACGGCGGCGGCGGCGAGGGCCGCCAGGATGTGGGCCTCGGCGTCGTTCTCGAGCTCCTCCGCGGCCTGGATCAGCGCCTCCGCCGCTTCCTCCAGATTGCCGAGCTCCGTGTGCAGGAGCCCGAGGAGCAAGCGCGTCCAGGCATCGTCCGGCGCGAGCTCGAGCGCCTTCTCCATTTCGGCGATCGCCGCATCGAGGTCGCCCTTGAGCGCGAGGGCGACCCCCAGCTCGCCGTACACCGTCGGGTCGTCGGGCGCCAGCTCGGCCGCCGCGCGCAGATGCCCGAGCGCCTCCTCGTAGACCCCGGACCGCGCCAGATACGCGCCGTACTGCAAGCGCGTGGTGGGTATGTCCGGCCCGGTGAGCGCAGCGGTCCGCAACGCCGCTTCCGCATCCGGGTCGTCGAAGGCCGCCAGCCCCGAGCCCGCCATGGCGAGCAAGTGCGGATCCATCGGATTCTGCGCCAGGCAGCGCCGGAAGTAGTCGTACGCCGCACCGTCGTTGCCGAGCTCCTGTTCGGCAACGCCGAGCCAGCCCAGCAGATACGGATCATCGGGCGAATCCTGCAGCGCCTTGGCCAGCAGCTTCGCCATCTCCTCCCAACGACCCTCCTCGCCCAGCGCTAGCGCGCGCTGGAGAACGGCCTCCACATCTTCCATGCTACGCCCCGAACTTCGCCAGTCGACCCGCGTGCGCGAGCACGTACGACATCAACTCTACCGCGGGGAAGATCCCGAGTTCGCCCCGCAGACACTGTCTCTCGCCGAACGTCTCCACCTCCACCGGACGGCACCACGGCGAAGAGATGAGGACCGGCACCGGGTGCCACGAATGCGCCCGGTAACGCGACGGCGTCGAATGATCCCCGGTCACCACGAGGACGTCCGGCTTCAGGGCCTCGATCTGCGGGATCAGCCGGTCGATCGCCTCGATCGCCGCCACCTTCGCCGCGAAATCCCCGTCCTCACCCCGCGAGTCCACCGCCTTGAAGTGCAGGAAGTGGAAGTCGTAGGCCTCGAACGTCTCGGCGAGGGCGGTCACGGTCTCCTCGTCCGACGCCGGGACGGGATGCACATCCATCCCGAGGAGCCGTGCTACTCCCCGGTACATGGGATACCTCGCGATCGCATGCGCACGCAGCTTGTACCGGTCCGCCATCGACGGGTAGCGCTCGTAGGCGGCGAACCCGCGCGCGAGGAGCGCATTCGCGCGCGGCTCGTCCGCGAGGACCTTCCAGGCCGAGTCCAGAAGGTCCTGCACCACTCGCGCCGTCTCCTCCGCCCCGGCCTCGAGCGGACGCACGTGGAGAGGCGGAACGCCCGTCTCCTGCGGATCCGTGTCGGACAGCGCCGCGGACAGATTCTCTCCGCGCAGCACCATGACCGCGCGATGCTCCTTCTCGGACTCGAAGAACAGCTCGATCCCGCGCGGCGGCTGGACTCCGGCACGCAACTTCTCGACCAGACGCCGATTCTCCTCGTCGCTCGGGCGCCCGGCGCGCCGGTCCACGATCCGGCCCTCGGCATCTGCCGTCGCGAAGTTCAGTCGCACGGCGACGTCGCCCTCCCGGAGGTCGAACCCGACCCCCAGCGCACTCAGCACGCCTCGTCCGATCACCCAGCGCACCGGGTCGTACCCGAAGAGCGCGAGGTGCCCCGGGCCGCTCCCCGGCGCCACGCCCGCCGCCACCGGCCGGATCAGCCCCAGCGCGGAACGCCGCGCCAACCGGTCCAGGTTCGGCGTGTTCGCCGTCTCCAGCTCCGTCTTCCCGGTCTCGGGGTCGGGCAGCCCGCCCAACCCGTCCATTACCACGAAGACGATCCGACTCTCCCCGTGCTCGACCAGATCATCGGGAAACACCACCGCCATCTCTCTCCTCCTCAGCGCGGCCCTGGTCTGCGCCTACCGGCGTGGAATCCGGCACCAAGCTACGCGGGCCGGGCGGGAAGGCAACCCCCGGCGGCCACGTTTCGCCCGACGCTCGCCGGCCGGGCGCGGCCGCCATCGAGGCCGGGAGATCTGTATCGGAATCCGTCACGGTAGCGCCGGGCGATCCGCGCATGAGATCCGCGAAAATCATTGGGAATCATGAACTTGTAGGCACATGGCTTGCGCCCATGATCCCCTGGGATCTGTGCTGATTTCCGGAGGAGACGATGCGCGAGAGTCAGGGGATAGGCACGCTGAGGGCGCTGGGGCTGGCACTGGCCCTGGGGGCGATCTGGAGCGGCGCGCCGAGGGAGGAGCAGCCGGAGGCCGAGGGGCTCCGGATCGTTGTCAACACCTCGGCCCGGAAGCTCTACGTCTACGAAGACGGGAAGCGGACGCGGACGTACACCGTGGCCGTCGGGAAGCGAGGCCATCGGACGCCGACGGGTCGGTACGCGATCTCTCGCGTGGTCTGGAACCCGTGGTGGCACCCACCGAACCGGCCGTGGGCGCGAGGGAAGAAGGTGACGCCGCCCGGTCCGAACAACCCGATGGGTCGAGTGAAGATGTACTTCCGGCAGATGTACTACATCCACGGCACGCCGGAGAGGGGCAGCCTCGGGCGGGCGGTCTCGCACGGCTGTGTGCGGATGGCGAATTCGGACGCGATCGCTCTGGCGCGCCTGGTGCATCGGTACGGAGGCGGCGCGTCGAGTTCGACGATCGACCGCCTGGTCCGGAACTCGAGGATGACGCGGGAGATCTGGCTGAAGCGTCGGATCCCGGTGCACATCGTGGCGCGCTCGGCAGCGGTGGAAGACGGCCGTCTCGAGTTGTACGGGTGGGGTGCGGAAGCGGAAGCGGAGGCGGTGTGGCGCGACGCGCTCGCAGCGTTGGAGGAGGCGGGGTACGATCTCGCGACGTTGGACCGAGAGGGGTTGTGGTCTCTGGTGGTACGGTCCGAGGGCGCGCTCGTTTCGGCGCAGGTGGCGTCGCTGGTGAAGAGTGAGCCGGCGACGGGCCTGGCGCGGGTCTCGTGAGCGGAGCGCGGCGGGGGCAAGGATGGCAAAGATCCTGATCGTGGAAGACAACCTGGACCTGCTGGCGATCCTGAGAGACCTGCTCTCCTCGGATTA
Organism: Gemmatimonadota bacterium; assembly: GCA_047459275.1. GTDB lineage: Bacteria > Gemmatimonadota > Gemmatimonadetes > Longimicrobiales > RSA9 > CALBZE01. The sequence goes on along the minus strand of VSDC01000022.1, from coordinate 7,543 downwards.
CGAGGTGGAAACTGCCCGGCGCGGCGAGGAAGCGATCGCGCGGGCGCGCGAGTTCGAGCCGGATCTGGTGATCCTCGACCTGCAGCTCCCGTCGATGGACGGGATCGAGGCGGGACGGTGGATCAAGAAGGAGATGCTGCCGAAGCGGGTGGCGATCCTGGCGCTGACGGCGCTGGCGCAGGCCGGTGATCCGGAGGCCATCCTCAGGTCGGGGTGCTGCGACGCGTACATGGCGAAGCCGGCGTCGTTGCACGAGATCCGGCGCCGGGTGTCGGATCTGCTGGGCGAGACGGGGCGCAAGGCGGCATGACGGCACTCCCGGCGCGGCCGCGGCGTCTGGGGCTGTTGACGGACGTGGGCGACGGACCCTCGCGGGGCACCCGTCGCCCGTACCCGTACGCCGTGGGCGACCGGATCGCCGGGGACCTGACGGTGATCGGGCACCTCGCGGCGGGCCGGCTGGGCCACCTGTACCAGGTGTGGAGCGCGCGGGAGTGGTGCGCGTTCACGTGCAAGATCCTGACGCCGTCGCTGCGAGGCGAGCGCGGTGCGGTTGCGGCGCTCCGGCGGGAGGCCCGGATCCTCAGGCAAATGGACCATCCGAACCTGATCCGGGCGTTCGGCGAGGGCGAGCACGACGGCCTCCCGTTCCTGCTCATGGAGTACATCGAGGGGCCATCGATCTTCGACCTGTTGGAGCGACGACGTCACCGCCGAATCGGGGTCGCGGACGCGGTACGGGTCGCGATCCACGTGGGCGCGGGCCTGTATCACCTCCATCGTCGGGGATACCTGCACCTGGACCTGAAGCCGGCGAATCTCCTGTTACGGGGCGCAGTCCCCGTCCTGGCGGATTTCGATGCGGCACGCCCGATCCGGCCGGGGCAGCGCCCGCGCGAGCGACTGGGAACGGCCCCGTACATGGCGCCGGAGCAGGTGCTGCGAGCGCCGCTCTCGCCCGCCACGGACGTGTACGGCCTGGCCGCCGTCCTCTACGAGCTGTTGACGGGCCGCTGGCCGTTCGAGGCGGTGTACACGGGCGAGGAGATCCGCGAGGGCGAGGAGGCGCGGTATCCGCAACTCGGGCACGAGCCGCCTCCGCCGCCCTCGCGCTACAATTCGGAGATCGGGCCCGATCTGGACGCCCTGATCGTACGCTGCCTGTCGCGCGAGCCCGAGGACCGGCCGTCGTCCATGCACTCGGTGCTCCTCAGTCTGATGGAGGTACTGGATGCGCCGAGCGCGCTCTGGCCCGAGGGCGTGACGATCGAGAGGCGGCGCAAACCGCGAGAGCCGACGGGGCCGGATCCATTGGAGCCCGTGCTCGCCACGGCGGAGCGTGCCGGGGAGGCGACGGCTGTCTCTGCAGCCGCGGCGGCTGTCTCCACGGACGCGACGGAACCCGCAAAAGAGGGCGCGACGGATCCGGTCGAAGGAGACGCGATGGATCGCGGGGAGGACGGCGCCAGGCGACCCTCGGCGGGGGCCGCGAGGGGTCCGGCGCCGGGCGCGACGGAGCAGGCGGATGCGGCGTAGTCCGGTACGACTCGTGGCGCTTGCGGCCGCGCTCGGGTGCGCCGAAGAGAAACCGGACGCGGGCTACGTGGCGGTCTCGGTTCCGCTCGCGGACGAGGGCATGTACGATCCCGCGGCGCTGGAGGCCGAACGCCTGGACCGGACGTGGTGGAAGTGGGCGGAGCGGGATCGATTGGGGCGACGCGGGGCGCGAAGCCCGTCCGGCCGCGCCCTCGCCGTGGCGCCGGCCGTGCGCCCGGCGATCGAAGAGGAGTGGGAGCAGATCACCCCCCTCACGACGGAGCGGCGACCGGTGCTCCCGGTCGCGGGCGGCGCAGGGCCCTCCGTGCTCCACATCCAGATCCTTCTCGACAGAGTGGGCTTTTCACCCGGCGTGATCGATGGACGCTGGGGAAAGAACACCGAGAAGGCAGTCTACTGGTTCCAGCAGCGACACGGCCTGGAGACCACAGGGTCGATGGATACGGCCACCTACGCCCGCCTCGCAAGGGCGGCCGGAGTCAGGCCGCTCGTCGAGCGATACACGCTGACTGCCGCAGATCTGGATGGGCCCTTCGTCGACATCCCGGAAGACGTCTACGAAAGGGCGGAATTGGAATGTCTGTGTTACCGGTCCGCATGGGAAAAGCTCGCCGAGCGGTTCCACGCCGCGCCCGAGCTGCTCGAGCGGCTCAACCCTACGGTCGAGCCCAACTCGCTCGACGAGGGGACGATCCTCTGGGTTCCCGCGGTCCGTCGTCCGGATGAGCCGCCGTCGGGGACGATCGCGCGCATCGTCGTCTCGAAGAACGGGTACTACACCCATGCGCTGGATGCCGGAGGCCGCATCGTGCTCCATTTCCCCTCGACCCTCGGGTCGAGCTTCTCGCCCTCACCCGACGGCGAGCTCAGCGTGACGTCGGTCACCTTCGACCCGCACTTCCACTACCAGCCCGAGCTCTTCCACGAAGTTCCGGACGAGGAGCCGGACGCCATGCTGCCGCCCGGCCCGAACTCTCCCGTAGGCGTCGTCTGGATGCAGCTCTCGGAGCCTCATTACGGGATCCACGGCACGTCGGAGCCGGAGACGATCGGCTACGCGACATCGCACGGTTGCGTGAGGCTGACGAACTGGGACGCGCGGCTCCTCGCGCAGCACACGAGGCCCGGGACGCCGGTCGAGTTCCGGTGAGCGGAGGTTCGCGGCCACCGGGGATTCGCGGCTGGAGGGGAGTTGCGGCCGCTGCGACTTGCGGCCGGCCACGGGAAATTGTGGTCGGAACGGAGTTGCGGTGGCTCGAGACCTATCGCACGCGGCCACGTTCCCTCGCCCGCCGTGCAACCCTCTTCCCCTCGCGCGGCGCACACCCTCTTCCCCTCGCGCGGCGCGTACCCTCTTCCCCTCCCCCTTCCACGCGCCTACCTTGCGGTCCCGGCCAGATCACCGCTGGAGGCGACCATGATCCGATCCCGCGAACCCATCGCCGAATTCGCTGCGATACCCCGGGCCGCTGCCACGATCCTGTGTGCGGCCGCGCCGAATCTGCGCACCGTCCTGGCGATCCTCGCCGCCGCGGCGACCCTTGTCTCGCCCGTGCCGGGCCGGGCGCAGGACGCGCCCCCGGGCACGGATATATATCTGGCAGACGTCGCATTCCGGGATGGCAGGCTCGTGGTCGATGCGGTGCGCAACATCACCGCGCGCCCCGGCTACGACAATCAGCCGTTCTTCTCGCCGGACGGGCGGAGCGTGTACTTCTCGTCGATCCGGGACGGTACGCAGCCGGACATCTACCGCTACGACCTGGCGAGCGGAACGACGGTGCAGGTCACGAGAACGCCGGAGGGTGAGTATTCGCCGACCCCGCTTCCGGACGGGGGAATCTCGGTGGTGCGGGTCGAGGCGGACGGCACGCAACGGCTCTGGCGCTTCTCCGCGGACGGAAGGGACCCGACGCTCGTCCTCCCGGGGATCGCACCGGTCGGGTACCACGCCTGGGGCGACGAGAACACCGTCGCGCTCTTCGTCCTGGGAGAGCCGCACATGCTCCAGCTCGCCGACACGAGGACCGGTGAAGCCACCACGCTGGCCCGGGACATCGGCCGCTCGCTCCACAAGGTCCCCGGCCAGCCGGCCGTGAGCTTCGTCCACCGCGAGGGCGAGACGGCGTGGATCAAACGTCTGGATCTCGCGACCCGTGAGGCGCAACCGATCGTCGCGGCCCTCGCCGGAGCGGAGGACTACGCATGGCTCCCCGACGGATCGCTCCTCATGGGTCAGGGCTCGAAGCTCTACCGCTTCGATCCGGCCTCCGATCGCGAATGGCGCGTCGTAGCCGATCTCTCCTCGCGCGGGATCGATGGGATCACCCGCATCGCGACGAGCCCGGACGGCGGCCGGATCGCCATCGTCGCGGCGGATGCGAGCCAATGAGCGCCAGCGGTCCGGCGGCTCCGGGGTTCAGGTGAGCCGACTCGCGCCGGCGGGATCGAGAGGCGCGGCTTCGGGCGAGACGGTCCGCACCACGTGCGCCACCGCCGCGCGGATGTAGGCCTCGCGGTCGATGCGTGAGTCCAGACGGCCGGCGAGGATCGTGGACACCACCCCGTGCAGGAGGGACCAGATCAGGTTGGCGACGATCCGGGCGTCCTCCTCCGAACGGAAACGCTCCGGTTCGCACTCCATGATCAGCTGCACCACCAGATCCATGGACCGCCGCGTCCGGCGGTAGAGCTCTTTCGGGAAGCGAGCGACCCGCTGCGGTCGGAAGAGGTACATCACCTCGTACCATTCCGGATTCTCGAGGCCGAAATCCACGTACCGGCGCGCCAGGCGCTCGAGCCGCCGCACCGGCGGCTCGTCCCGCCCCACCACTGCGAGGCTCTCCTCGTACCACCGCTCGAAGCCCTCGTAGATGAGCGTGTGGATCAGGGAGTCCTTGCTCGGGAAGTAAAGGTAGATGCTGCTGACGCTGCACCCGACGGCGCGGGCGATCATCCGCATCGATACGTCGCGGAATCCCTCGCGGGTGATCAGGTGGCGCGCGGCATCGAGGATTGCCGTGCGCAGCCCGGACTCGGAGGTGGAGGCCATTGGAACTCGCCGGAGGACGCCCGTTCCGAACACTGTTCGGAACGGGCCAGATTAGCGGGTCGCGCCGGCGATGTCAATGATGGATGCCTCAGAACAGCCTGCGGCGAACGCGGAAATCGACGTTGTCACGGACCCAGGTCCAGAAGGCTTCCTGGGCCTCGGGCTCCGCGTCCGGCACCCAGTGCGCATGCCAGCCTCTCATGACCACGTTGTCGACGGTCCAAACGCGCACCCGGTTCCTCGGGAGGTGCCGCTCCCAGGCCACCGCGACCGGCGGCTCCGGGTAGAGGACGCGAATCGTGACGTTCCGCGCGAGGTACTCGAGACCGCTGACGTCGAGCTCCGTGTACCTCGCGGGATCGTCGTTCGCGACGCGGCGAGCGCCGCCCGAACCGCTGGACAGATCCGGCACGCCATCGGTGAGGACCACGATCGTGATCGGGGCGAGCGTCAGGTTCTGGCGCTGCACCAGCTCGGCGGCCCGGGAGAAGAACGCGTTGAAGTCCGTGATCCGGTTGTTCGGCGGGAACCACTCCTCCAGATCCAGCTGGATCTGCTCGACGGACTTCCCCTGAAAATCGTGGATCGGGTGGAACGCCTGGGGCATGCCCTCCTCGTTGCCGCCGATGGAGCCGACGAAGAGGGCACGCGGGACATCGAGCCCGCCGAGGCCGTTGAGGTGCCCGTGGATGTAGCGGGCGGCGAAGGCGAGGGCGTCGTGGTAATCGCCCGAGGCGCGGAACGACCCGCTGACGTCGATGCCGATGATGAGCGTGCTTCGCGGCTGGCTGTTCGCCGGCCCCTCGTAGGCACAGGCGGCGAGGACAGCCGCGAGTCCGGCGGCGACGGCCGCCGTGAGGCGGCGCGACGCTCCGAAAACTCCCCTCATGGCTATACCTCCACGGCTGGCCGCGCGGCCGCCTTGGAACGGGCCGCGGCGGGCTGCTGTTGTTGGAGCGGCAGCTTCTTCATGGCCTCCTGCAGACTCCCGAACGGGAGCTGGAAGACCGGCTGCGAAAGAACGAGAACCATGAAGAAGTTGATCGCAGCGGCCAGGATCTGGAGAACAGGAAGCGCGGCGAGCTCGATCAGCTCGGCGCCCCGGCTACGGAACCACTCGTGCTCGCGCTTGAACGCCTCGATGGTCTCGGACCACCACGCGACGGCCGGGCGCGCGGGAGGCTCGGCGCCGCTGTCGGTGATGGTGAGGGTCTGGCGCGAGAGGATCGCAAGGAGCGCCGGGGTTCCGAAGCGACCGAAGAGGAACCACGTCATGGCGCGGATGCCGATCCAGCCGAAGCAGGCGATGCCGAGCGTGCCGACCAGGCCGAGCCGCACTTCGCCGCCGGTCTGCTGCGCGATCCACGGAACCGACGCGTCGACGAGCTCCCTGTAGAGGAAGAACACCTCGAAGAACATGACGATGACCTCGATGAGGGTCATCTGAACGATCTGCTTGATCCGGCGAGCGTCGATCGCCTCGGACAGGACCTGGATCGACGCGAAGCTCCCGGAGACCAGGAGGAAGAGGAACAGGAACAGGAGCGGCCCGACGATGGCCGGGTTCGCGGCCGTGCCGGTCAGGTCGTAGAAGACCTCGCTCAGCGTCGGCTGGAGCGTGAACGTGAAGATCGTCGCCTCGACAGCCGACCAGAGCAGGGTCAGCAGAAACGCGAGCCAGGGCACACCAGGCTTGAAGTACCGCCGCGCCGTCCAGTCGAGGGCAGCGAAGGGCGAGGCCAGCACCTGGCGCAGGATGTGGAAGAGGAGCGCTCCGCCGTGACGGATGGCGCCCCAGATCCACCCGAGGCAGACAATGCAGAGGCGGATCAGGCCGACCCAAAAGAGCCACACGGTGCGCATCGCATCCCACCAGGCGAGGATGAGCGTCTGCAGGTAGCGTCCCCTGCCGGCCCGGAACGGGAGGGTGTAGATCGAGCTCATCGTGGTCCAGATGCCGGCGATGAGGAGCAGGGCCGGGAGCAGCAGGAGCGCGCGCGCCGCGACCGTGGCCAGGATGGAGCCGCCCAGCGACCAGATCCACTCCAGCAGCCAGGCCTGAAAGGCGGGGATCCAGGCCAGTGCACCCAGCAGGAATTCGAGGGTGGGGCGCCACTCGAGCGGCACCGCTTCCAGCAGGTTGTCGAACATGACAGTCCCCTCCGTGTGGTTCGACTTACCAGTGACGGACAGGAACCGGCGCAAGTCACATATAGCGCCGCGGGGAGAGGGTCCTGGATCAGATGACGGGGCGGCTGAACCGCCTCGCTAGGGGTGGATCAGGGCTACCAAGATAAGAGATCGACGAACGGATGTCCACGTTTCCGTTGGGAGCGCCGCCAAAGCGAGTACAAGGCAGTGCAGTCTTGCCGGGCGTCGCGATCCGCCCCCATTTTGGAACGTGGGTCGTCGTACCCGCTCTCCTCGGATCGCGTCGCGATCATCTGGTAGTACCACGCCGGCGACGCGTGTACCAATCTCACCAACGAAAGGGGGAGGGCCGGTGACGCCGCCCGTGCTGGGGAAGGTGATTTCGATCTTCGCGCCCGAGGGACTGCTGCTCGTCCTCGTCGCCTGGCTGGACCGCGCGGAGATGCTGCCCGAGCTCCCTCGATATGCGGCGGCGGTCACCTACACGGCGGCGGCGCTCCTGGCTCTGCGGCTGCGCCGCACCCGTGTCGCCCTCGCGATCCTCGCCCTCGCCCTCGCCTTTCCCATCCTCGCGGGCCCGGCCGGAGGCGGGATCAGCGTAGGCGACGCGGCACGGAACGCCGCCATGTTCCTTCTCCCCCTGAACCTGGCCGTCCTCGCACTCCTTGCCGACCGGGGTGCGTTCAGCTGGGTCGGTCTCGTGCGCCTTGCCGCAGTCCTGGCACAGGGCGTCCTGGTCGCCGCGATCGCGTTGCGGAACCCTCCGGTGGCCAGCCTCATCCT
>VSDC01000393.1:0-2734 GCA_047459275.1 Gemmatimonadota bacterium | reverse complement strand
CGAGGCGTGCTTCGACTTCATCATGAGCGAGCTCGCGGCGCGGGGGGTGGTGTTCAGGCACGAGGTGGAGGGGTGAACCGGCCGGGCGCGCGGCGTGCATAGGCGATCCGCACGCCGGCGGCGCCAGGCCCGGGACGCGCATCCCACCGCGTTCGGTCCACCTCCGGGATCCGCACCGCGGGGTCCGGGTATTCGGAAACGGAGTGCGACCCGCCACAAGGCGGGTCGCGTCGCATCGTCGAAGGAGGTAGCACTATGCCCTATCCGGAACTCATGGTCGCGCCGATGCGCAGGGAGCTGACCCGCCTCGGGATCGAGGAGCTGCGCACGCCCGAGGAGGTGGACGCCTTCATGGAGAAGGCGAAGGACGGCACCGCGATGATCGTGATCAACTCGGTGTGTGGCTGCGCGGCCGGGAGCATGCGTCCCGCCGTGGCCATGGCGCTCGAGCACAAGACCCGGCCCGAGCACATGGCGACCGTCTTCGCCGGGCAGGAGGTCGAGGCGACGGCGCGCGCCCGCGAGTACATCGTCGGCTACCCGCCGTCGTCGCCCTCGATCGCGCTCTTCAAGAACGGCCAGATCGCCTTCATGCTGGAGCGCCATCAGATCCAGGGCCGCCACCCCATGGAGATCGCCGAGGATCTGATGCAGGCGTTCGACGAGCACTGCGCGAGCAAGGTGGCGTAGTTCTGCGGGCGCGGTGTAGGCAGGCCGCCGCGGCGTAGGCAGCCACGCGCGAGGTCCTGGACCGAATGGCGGCTCGGTCCGGGAAGAGTAAGGGGCAGAGCGACGACGCCCCGCGGGCCATTCGGCCCGCGGGGCGTCGCTCTTGGGCGCGTCCGTGATCGGAGCCGGCGCGACGGCCGGCGCCGGCGGTCACGATTCACCGCCCCATCGCGGCGCCGTACTGTTCCTCCACGAACCGTGTGAGCCCCGCCCGGTCCAACGCCTCCATTGGCGCGAGGAACGTCACCTGCACCACGCCCGGGTGCCTGCCGATCTCGATGGCGCCCGTGATGGTCGCGCGGTTGCGGACCTCGGGGATCGTCATGCCGAGGAGCACGGCGGCGCGGCGCAGGCCGCACTCCGTGGCCGCGTTGAGGTTGGGGCCGGTGCCAACCACGGAGATCGGGGCCGATTCCTCGATTCCCTTGAGCCCCCAGCGACGGGCGAGGGCCTCGGCGCGACGGCGCTCGCGGTCGCCGAGCGGCCGGGCGGCCGGCGGCAGATCCTCGGGCCTCGGGAAGATGACCGGCCCCTCGAGCGTGCGGCCCTTGATCACCTCGACGCCGAGCGTCGCGATCCCCGCCACGTCCATGGTATGCCCGGCGATCTCGCCATCGCCCTGGAGCGCGTGCATGTCGCCGAGATAGATCCCGGCGCCCGGGACCTTCACGGGCGCGAGCACGATCGTGCCCGGACGTACGGCGTCGATGTCCATGTGCCCGTCCGTGCGCAGCTCGAGCTGGTCGGGCAGGAGCGCGTACTCGTGGGCTGCGCCGACGAGCGCGGAGCCGAAGTCCCCGGCGTTGTGCGAATCGGGCATGCGCACCGCCGGCATGGTGCCGAGCTGGCCGAGGAACGGCCGCAGCCGGACCGGGATCCCCACCAGGTCGTGCGGCGCGAACGTCAGAATGGAGTGCTGTACCGACTCCTCGGGGAGAGCCGCGTATCGCGCGGCTTCGCGGGCGATCCGCTGCGCCGCCTGCTTGTCGACCGTCACGCCGACCACACGCTGGTCGTCGAATACGACGGTGTAGCCGTTCTCGATCCTGAACGGCGTGACCGTCGTGCCGCACGAGCTGCAGCGGACCGCTTCCGGCCCGATGCCGTCCAGGTCGGTCTCCGGATACAGCTCGCCGCACCCGGGGCAGCGCGCGGCCACGTACGGATCGCCGAGGAAGTGCCCCTCGACCACGCGGTCGTGCCCCGAAGCCGTCGCGATCGACGTGACCCTCAGCTCCTGGAGCCGGATCGCCACCGCGTCGCCGGGCTCGGCGCCCTCGACCGCGACCGGCTCCGTAACCTCGTGCCCGCCGCGTAGCCGCGGCGTGATCATCGGCCCCCAGCACCCGGGCGCCGTATGGGCGACGATCGTCCCCCCGTCCTGCACGGGGCCGAGCATCTCGCGCTCGGGGTCCAGCAGACCATCGGTGAAGGTGGTGACGAACACGGTGCGGCGGGCGGTGCGAGTCGCGGTCGTTACCGACATAGCTCCCTCCTGAGGTTTGTGGGTGGGCTCCCGGGTCCCGGGAGCGTGCTGCACCCTCATCCTCCGGCGGCCGTCTAGCGGCTCCTTCGCTCGCGTGGGGGGCGGCTGTCCGCGTCCCGCACCGGGGGACGCGGCTCGGTGGGCGGCGTCGCGTGCCCGCCCGGGTCTCGGCTCCTCGTCGAGCCCGTTCGGACGACGGCGACCCCGAAGTCAGGGGTGCGGTGTGCCTGGTAGCGGTGCCGAATATGTCCACGACGCCGCGGCCGGGGCAACGCCGGTTTCCCCCAGCGTGCGCCAGACAGGACACACCTGGCTCCATCGTTCGGGGTCCGGGAGGCCGGGGACGCCCGACCCGTCGTCTCGCTCCTCGCCGCCCGGCCCGATCCGCTGGCCTGTGCATGCGTTACACGGTTATATTTCGCAATCACATACGCTTGCGAGAACAACGGCCCGAAAGAGCCTGCAATGATCGTCATCATCGGCGCCGGGATCACGGGACTGGTCCTGGCGCACGAGCTG
>VSDC01000392.1:0-2761 GCA_047459275.1 Gemmatimonadota bacterium | reverse complement strand
GCCGTACCCACGGACTTGAACAGCGTGATCTCGTCATCCGAGCCCCGGCCGGCGACCCTGCCGGAACACAGGTCCGCGAGCTCGCCCACCACATCGTCGGCGGAGAACCGGCCTTCGGAAATCGGGATCAAGAGCTCGCCCGCCTCCGCCAGCACGTTCACCCGGCTGTCCACGTATACGCGCGACTTCACCACCATCTCCGTGTCGCACTCCCGCCCGTCGCGCTCGTGGTTGCCGAAGAAATCCGTGTGCGTGCCGGGCTGCACCCACTCGCCGCGTATGATCGGGGTGTGCGAGGCGGTCACGCAGCTGATCACGTCCGCCGCGCGCGCCTCCTCCTCCAGGTTCTCCGCAACCCGACAACGGAGATCCGGCCGCCGCTCCGCGACCCGGGCGATCACCTGCTTCGCCTTCTCCGGGTTCCGGCCCCAGATCGCGACCTCCTCGATCGGACGGACCGAGGCGTGCGCCAGTACCATGTACGGGGCGAGGTTGCCCGTCCCGCACACGAGCAGCCGCCGCGCGTCCTTTCGCGCCAGGTAGTCTGCGGCCAACCCCGCCATCGCCGCGGTGCGCCAGTACGTCACCGTCGTACCGTCGACGAGGGCCAGCGGTTCGCCCGTCTTACGATCGAACAGCAGGATCTTCGAGTGCAGGATCGGGCGCCCGACCGCCGCGTTCCCGGGGAGATACGTGAACGCCTTCACGCCGATCACATCCCCGTTCCACGCCGGCAGCAACGCGAAGACATCCCTGGATTCCCCGTCCGGATCCAGCCGGAACATCAGCCGCTGAGGCATCCCGGCCGGCGATCCGAACGCACGGCGCAAAGCCTCGATCAGCGTGCGAAACTCCAGGACGCGATGTACGTCGTTCGCTTCGATGACTTTCATTGAGCTCTCCCTGTCGCGCCGGGCCGCGCCCATGCCGCAGGTCCTGCCACCTCCCGGTGCGGCCCGTGTGACCATCACGTTTCGCGCGCCCTCTCAGACGCGTTCAATTGGATACAATATAAGGTTGATCGCGAGAATGCGCACCCCCAACCGTGCACCCGCAACGGCCGTCACTCGGCGCGGACGCCCCCGGAACCAGCACCGCCGCGCCGTACACCCCGGCCGCGCCGCGGCACCGCGTACACATACCGCCCTACGGCAGCGCCACGCTCACGACCGCGGCTTCGTCCGGAAGGGCCACATAGATCCGCTCCCGAGACCTATCCACCGCGAACGATCCCGCACGCGTGCCGAGCCCGAGCACGAGACGCCTCAGGATCCGACCCGTGGCGGTGTCGAGGATCGCGATCACACTCCGCCCATCGCTCCCCGGGCCGATGCGAAGCCAGAGCTCCCCGTCCACGACCGCCCCCGCGACCGCGGACCACGGAACGGGGTAGTCGGCCGGTCCATCGCCCGAGGTCCACGCGGCGAAGAACGCGTCGCGTGCCGCTGCGATCTCCGGATCCGCTATCGCGACGGGATAGAGCTGCCCGCCGTGCCGGTCGTAGCGCTGCAGGACTCCCTCGCCCTGCAGGACGAGCCACATGTCGCCGTCGGGGTCGAGGATCGGGAGGATGTTGTTGCGAAACTCGCGCGGGATTTCGCCCCGGAGCGCCTGCTCGCGGATCCTGGCGCGCGAGATCATCCGTGGCGGATCGGCCAGGGGCTCGCCCAATCGGAGCCGTTCGAGCCCGGAACCCACCGGCGGCACGAACGTCGCCAGACTTCTGTCCCTCCACAGGGTCGGGACCAGCAGCGCGCCGCGTTCGTCGATGTCCGCGGGCAGGTAGACGACGACCTCGATCGGCCTCGCTTCCAGAGGCGTGCCGTCAGTGTGGAAACGCTGGATCCGGCGGTTGCCGAAATCGAGCACGAAAGCCACGGAATCCGCCACGGCGAGAGCCATCGGGGCCGTGAACTCGGCGGGGCCCGAGCCTTCGCGGCCGATCGGCCGGGCCGCGCCATCCTCCGGATCGACGACCAGCACACGGTGCAGGACGGGGTCGGCGATCCAGACGCGGCCGTCCGGCGCCACGGCGAGATCGGCCGCGATGCCGATCAGGCCGGATTCCGTGGTGATCAGGGTGTCGAAGTGAGCGAGGTGGTGCTCGACCACGCCGTCGAGGTCGCCGGCGTCCCCGGAGCCGCAAGCGGCGAGAGCGACGCCGAGGAGGGTGGCAAGGAGCAGGCGCTCCCTGAGCGCCTCGGCGCGGAAGGCACCGGGGGTCGGTTGCGGCATCCTCGCACCTCTCGAAACGCAGGTTCACGGTGTGGTGCCGGTTGCCGGGCCCGGCCCGCCCCGGCACGTCCGGCGGACATCAACTTAAGGTCGTGGCCGGCTCGCGACAACGACACGCCATTACCGAAACCTCCGTCGCCGGCTCGGTCCTCCACGGTTGACACGGCCGTTCGCCGATCGCACGTTCAGGATCTCGGTCTACGGGACGGAGATACGGAAAAACACCGGGGCGGTCGAGGTGGACCGCCCGTCGCACGTGGAGGTTGCAACTTGCGGATGCTGGTACTGGGCGCCGGGCTCCAGGGCTCGGCCTGCGCTTACGACTTGCTGCAGAACGCCGCGGTGGAAAAGGTCACCGTGGCCGACAAGAACATCGACAACCTGCCGCCGTTCCTCGAGCGGTACCGCGGCGACCCGCGTCTCGAGCTGGTCCGCTTCGATGCCCGCGACGAGAACGCGGTGCTGCGCCTGATGGAGGGGAAGCAGGCGTGCATGAACGCGCTCCCCTACTACTTCAACCTGGAGA
>VSDC01000391.1:0-2764 GCA_047459275.1 Gemmatimonadota bacterium | reverse complement strand
GTCGCCGACCTCCTTCATCGCCGGGAGGAGCACGTTGTTCAGGACCCAGACGCCGGCCTCGTGGGTGGAAACCCTCTCCGCCTCCACCCGCCGCCGCACGGCCTCGTCCACCAGCGCCTCGATTCCGTCTTTCTTCCGGTGGACGATCTTCCAGTGGATCGCCTCCTCGGGCGTCATCCCCGCCGTCGGGTCGGCGACCTCTTCCTCCTGGGCCGCGTTCTCCTCGAAGTAGGCGATGAACCGCGCGAGGGCGTCCTCACGGCGGGCGAAGATCAGGTCGTCGGCCAGTCGCCGCTGCTCCTCGGGGATCTCCGCGTACGGCGTGATGTGCGCCGGGTTCACGATCGCCAGGTCCAGCCCGGCCTCGACGCAGTGGTGCAGGAAGACGGAGTTGAGGACCGCCCGGGCGTGCTTCGCCAGCCCGAAGGAGACGTTGGAGACGCCGAGGCTCGTGAGCACACCGGGCAGCTCCGCCTTGATCCGGCGGATCCCCTCGATCGTCTCGATCGCGCTGCGCCGGTACTCCTCCTCCCCCGTCGCGAGCGTGAAGGTGAGGGCGTCGATGATCAATGCATCGGGCGGGAGCCCGTATTCGCCGCAGACGATGTCGGCGATCCTTCGCGCCACGGCGACCTTGCGCTCCGCCGTCTTCGCCATCCCCTCCTCGTCGATGGTGAGGGCGACGACGGCGGCGCCGTGCTCCACGGCGAGGGGGAGGACGGCGTCGATGCGGGCCCGGCCGTTCTCCAGGTGGACCGAGTTGATGATGGCGCGCCCGGGGTACTGCTCGAGCGCGGCCCTGACGACGTTGGCCTCGGTGGTATCGATCTGGAGCGGCGCCTCGACGCCCTGGGCGAGGAGCTTGACGAGGCGCCGCATCTGCTCGGCTTCGTCCTGGCGCTCGGTGAGCGCGACGCATACGTCGAGGAGGTGCGCGCCGCCCTCGACCTGCTCGCGGGCGACGTCGACCACGCCCTCGTAGTCCTCCGCCAGGAGGAGGCGCTTCACCACCCGCGAGCCCTGGGTGTTGACCCGTTCGCCGATCAGCGTGGGGCGCGGCTCCTGGACCAGGTCGACGGCCGTCATCGCGCTCGCGACGCGCGGGACGCGGGGGGCGCCCGGCCAGCGCAGGCGCGGCCCGCGGCGCGCGTAGGCGACGTCGCCCGCGGCGACTCCGGGCTCACCCTCCCGCCAGACCAACCGCCGCGCCGGCGTCCGCCCCCACACCCGCTCCACCACGGCCCGGATGTGCTCCGGCGTCGTGCCGCAGCACCCGCCCACGATGTTCACGCCGTAACGCGTCACGAACTCCTCGTGCGCCTCGGCGAGCTCCTCCGGCGTGAGCGGGTAGACGGCAACGCCGCCCTCGTTGTGCGGGATCCCCGCGTTCGGGATCACGCTGATCGGGAGCGGGGAGTTCTCGCACAGCCAGCGCACCGCCTGGCGCATGTGCTCCGGGCCCGTCGAGCAGTTGAGCCCGATCGCGTCGACGCCCAGCGCCTCGAGCACCGTCGCCGCGGCGGAGATGTCCGTGCCGAGCAGCATGCGCCCCGAGGTGTCCAGCGTGACCTGCGCCTGGATCGGCACCCGCCGGCCGGATTCGGCGAAGTACCGCCGGATCCCCGCGATCTGCGCCTTCACCTCCAGCAGGTCCTGGCTGGTCTCGATGAGCAGCACATCCACTCCGCCCTCGACCAGCCCGCGCGCCTGCTCCCGGAAAACCTCCGCGAGATCGTCGTACGTGATGTTTCCGAGCGTCGGGTCCGACGTGCTCGGCAGGAACCCGCTCGGGCCCATGCTCCCGGCCACGAAGCGCGGCCGGTCCGGCGTCGAATACCGGTCCGCTACCCGTCGCGCGAGCGACGCCGCGGCCCGGTTCAGCTCCACGATCCGGTCCTCGAGCCCGTACTCCCGCATCGTGAGCCGGTTCGCCCGGAACGTGTTCGTCTCCACGACGTCGCACCCCACCTCGAGGTACGAGGCGTGGATCTCCTCGACGATGTCCGGCCGCGAGAGTACGAGGTGGTCGTTGCACCCCACCAGCACCGGCCCGCCGAAGTCCTCGGCCTCGAGCCCCCGCGCCTGGATGCTCGTGCCCATTGCGCCGTCGAAGACGAGTACGCGGTCCTTCAGGACCTCGAGGTATGCACTGCGCGCCATTTCACTTCCGCTCCATCCGATCCCACCCATTCGGACGCCGCCTGCACCTCGAGTCGACTCGCTCCGCCGGGCTGGCGACCCGGAAAACACAGAACCCCCGCAGCCACTTGTCGGGTGCGGGGGTAGTCTGGATTTCGATGCAATAGACTGCCCGGCACTTTAGACCTTTGTTTCGGCAGATCGCGCCCTCGACAGACGCCTCTGCCCGGCGGTGGCAAGCGGCCCCAAATCCGTCCGCCGATCTCGGAATTTCATGCCGAATCTACTCCACGCAAACGCCGTGCGCAACGTCCTGCACTGCGACGCCCGAGGATTCGCCGGCCTAATCCCTCACCAGGTCGTAACCCCGGAACGAGAGCCAGCTCTGCGCATCCCGGATCCGCTCCTCGATCAGCGGGAGGTTCTCCGGATCGTCCTGGTGCTCCCGGGCGAGCCGGTGCAGCTCATCGATCCAGCGCCGGATGTCAGCGACGTTCGAGAACGGGTGTACGGGTGGATCGAACGGAATCTCCACGACTTCCCTCCGTTGCGTTGGACGGCGCCTGAACGATGTCCCTCTTCCATATCATTATAGATGCCGCACGCTCCCGAAACTTCGCACGAG
>VSDC01000390.1:0-2767 GCA_047459275.1 Gemmatimonadota bacterium | reverse complement strand
CGCCCGTACAGGTGGTGCTGGGACCAGCCATCCACGGGAAAGCCCACGCGAGCGCCCACGCCGTAGGGCCGGTCTCCCCGTCCGAGCTGCACATAACCGTCCACGTAGGGCAGGGCGGCCGCCGACACGCCGCCCCCCAGCGAAAACGCCGCGCCGGATTCGGGCGCGAAGCCGAACGCGATCCCGAGGTCAGCGCCGACGATGCCGTCGTCGCAGGCGCCGTCGCAACCGCCGCGTTGGAACGGCGTCTCCGCGTCTCCCTGGAACGCCCCCGCCACGAGGCTCAACTCGAGTGACGGGCCCGGGCGGACTTCGGCGGAGCGAACCGCTCCCACCGTCGAGCAGCCGACAACGGCCGTGCACGCCAGGGCCACGAACCACGATCGGCCAATCCGATCGACGACGTGCTTCATGGCATCGCCCTCCATCGAAAATGACAGCATCCAGCCCTTACCGCTAAGCCCTGATTTCACCCCGCACGTACTGCCGACGCAAAGCCTCCGGGAACTTCTCGATCGCGTATCGAAGCATCGTGCGCGGCATCCGGCGGTAGCGGGGCCGCAGGAACGCCTCGGCCGCCTCCCGGTCCCGCTTCCCCACTTCCCGCAGCATCCAGCCCACGGCCTTGTGGATGAGGTCGTGAGGGTCCGAAAGGAGAACGTCGGCCAGGCGCAGCGTCTCGTCGAAGGATCCGGCCTTGACGTATCCGAACGTGGCCATGATCGCGATCCGCCGCTCCCAGACCGAGGCCGAGCGGGCCAGGTCGTAGAGGAGCGACCGGTCCCGATCCCTGAGATGTCGCCCCACGATGTGCTCGGCCGAGCCGTCGACCAGGTCCCAGTTGTTCACGTACGGCAGGTGGTCCAGATACAGGCGGAAGATCTCGTCTCTCCTCTTTTCGTCCCCGTGGTCGTAGGCGCCGACCAGGATCAACAAGGCTAGGAGTCGTGCTTCGTGATAGGGGGAGACGAGGAGGGCGCGGCATCCCGGCAGGTCGAGTGATTGATACTTCCTCGCCAGTCTACGCAGGACCGGCACCCGGATCCCGAGGAACCGATCCCCTTCGCCGTACTCGCCCGATCCGGTCTTGAAGAACCGCCCGAGGAACTCGGCGACCTCCGGGTCGGCGAGCCCCGCGAGCTCGCGCTCGATCTCTTCGACGCCCGCTGAGGGTTGGGGCATCTGACGAATGCCGGTGTCGGTACGAGTCGCCGTCGAGCCGACCGGCGTCACGGCGACGCCGTTGCCGCGAGAGCCGAAGCCAAGATCGCGTGCCCGGCCGCCGCCCGCAAGTTGTTGCTTCCCTTCATCAATACCATCGCCTTAACGGGATGTACGGCTCCGGCACGGCATCGAGATCGAAACGGGAGCGAACGGGCTCGGATACGAGCTCCTCGCCCGCGAGCCATGACTGTCACCAGACTTCACAGAGAGCGAAATCCGATGACATCCGGCACGGTGGTGACTGGAGCGAAACGTCTGAAGAATGCGAAGGCGCATACGGGAATTGCCCGAACGACCCCATGAGCGAGCGCGCTGGCGGGAGTTGGGTTCGGCGCCGGTGGCCCGGCCGATCAGTCCTCCTTCACGCGCAGCTCCGCCCGCGCGCCGCTGGCGTCGACCTGCGACGCCATCGCTTCAGCCTCGATCCGGTAGACGCCGGGTTCGATCTCCTCGTCGTCGAATCGGGCAAGGCGCACCCGGTACTGATGGACCACGCCGCCCGGCGGCAGCTCGACGGCGTGGGCCACGGTCAAACATGGGTGGTTTGCGCCGTCGAGATATGTATGCCCGTCACTCACATTCAGCCAATAGAGGATCCCGCCACACCCGCTGAGGAGCCGCATCGGCCGGGGCGTCGGATTGATCACCGCCACGGCGAGGACGAACGTGTCTCCGGGCGCGATCATCGACGGTTCGACCTTTATACGCAGCTCTGCCGCCGCCTCGGGGCCCGTCGAATCCGAACAGGCGAACGCGGCCGGGAACGCCAGAACCGCGAGCCCCAGACGCACGTTCCTGCTCATTGCCGAGACTCCGCGTTGTTGGGGTCGCAAGTCTCGTTCGCTCGCCATCAGTGAACGCCTGGCCCCGATCGAACATGACGTCTTGGGAAACCTCCTAACACCTCGGGCTTCGAATGGCTCCCCAATGCATGCCCCCCAACTCACGCGCCGGCCCGACGCAAGACCAGCCGATCGAGCTCGCGCTCCGCTTTCCGCAACCGATCGGTCAGGCTCGTCCATTCATCCGGCTCCGCGCGCAGGGCTTCGTACAGCTCGATCAGTTCTCGCTTGAGCGCGATCTCCTCCGCCGTGGGCGGCGCCACCCAGCTCTCCGGATGCTCCACGTCGTACATGGTCCAGTGACGGCGGAAGTTCCTCCGCGCGTCCTCGAGCGAGTAGCTCGCCTCATCGGCCCGGCCTCCCAATCGCACAACCGGCATGCTCGTCTCACTGTCGACGACGCGTCCAGGGTCGGGTAGCCACAGCACGCACAAATGTTGCGCTCCAGCCATCCCACGACCTCCGATCGCCGCTTCGCCCGCGATTCGCCTTCGCCGGGTCCTCCGCCTTTTTCCTCTTCCTCGCGAGATCGGGTGATCACCAGTCCCAGGAACACTCTGAAGATGACCGCCATGACAGCAGATCCGGCGAGCTGGCCGCGGCCCAGTTCCCAACCATCCGACGCCGCCAGGAGCAAGAGACAGTAAGGGAACAGGGAGATCACCGAGCCCACGATCGCGCCGGTCGACGACGTCATGAGG
>VSDC01000389.1:0-2777 GCA_047459275.1 Gemmatimonadota bacterium | reverse complement strand
CACGAGCGTCATGGCGGGGTAGTGCCGCCCCATGTGCCTCCGCCACGCCTCGCCCAGCTCCTCGAGACTCGAGAGGTAGGTGGCCCGGTCGGTGACGTAGACCGTCATGCGGCCGATGTTCTCGGGTCCGCCGCCGGCCGCGCGGACGACCTCGAGGACGTTCAGCAGCGCGCGCTCGAACTGGGCGACGAAGTCGCCGGGCACGATGCGCCCCGCGGCGTCGCGCGCGGTCTGGCCGGCCACGAAGAGGATGCGCCCGCCGGCCGGCGCGAGGAGCCCGTTGTTCCAGCCCTTCGGCGCGCCCAGCGATTCGGGGTTGATGATCTCGAACGCCATGGGTCGGTTTACGCCAGCAACGCCCCGCCGTCCACAACGATCGTCTGCCCGTTGATGGCTCGGGCGGCGTCGTCGCAGAGGGAGAGGACGGCGTGGGCGACCTCGTCGGGCTGGATCAGGCGCTTCTGGCCGGTGGTGGCCAGGACCGCCCGCAGCGCCTCCTCGCCTTTCAGCCCGGTGCGCGCGCCGACCGCCTCGATGGTGCGGTCGGTCATGGGCGTGTCGACGTAGCCGGGGCAGACGGCGTTGATCGTGACGCCGGTCCCCGCGAACTCGGCCGCCACGCAGCGCGTGAAGCCAACGACGGCGTGCTTGGACGCCGCGTACGCGGCAATATACCGGGCCCCCGCGAGCCCCGCCACGGAGGCGATGTTGACGATGCGACCCCACCCGCGCTCGAGCATCGCCGGCGCGAAGGCCTGGGTGCAGAGGAACGTCCCCGTCGCGTTGACGGCGAAGATACGGTTCCACTCCTCGAGCTGGATGCGGTGCAGCGGCGCGCCCGCGGCGATCCCGGCGTTGTTGACGAGGATGTCGATGTGGCCGAATTCGTCGGCCGCCGCGCGGGCCAGTGCGGCGGCGTCTTCGGGACTGGTCACGTCGCAGCGGACGGCGAGGGCGCGGGCGCCTCCGGCGCGCAGCCGCTCGGCCACGGCCTCGACCTTCTCCACGGACCGCGCCGCGACGACCACCGCCGCGCCCGCCTCCGCGAGCGCCAGCGCCACCGCCTCGCCGATCCCGCTCCCGCCGCCGGTCACGACGGCGGCTCGCCCCTCGAGCCTGGCCCGGGGGGCCTCGACCCGGGCTCGGAGGCCCGGCCGACCAGCATCGCTCACGATCCCACCTTCCCTTCCAGTGCTTCCACGACCGCGTCCTCCAGGATCTTGCCGAGGGCCTCCACGGTCTCGCGGCCTTCCTCCGCGCTCGCCGACGCCGGGTCGCCGAAGTACGCCCTCGGCCCGCCGGCCTCCTCGAAGGTCCGCTTCCCCTCCCGGATCGCGACCGAGAGCGAGTGCGGCACCTCCGGCAGCCCGACGCGGATCGCGTCCCGCACCAGCTCCGGCCGCTCCGCCATGACCACACTGCTCTCGTAGCGCCCGGCGTGGCACGCGCCGCTCCTGAACTCCTCCGTGAGCCGCAACGCCCACGGTTTCCGCGTCAGATCGGGAAAAACAACCGTTGACGGCGCGCTCCTCGCCGCTTCGTGCAGCGAGGCCAGGTGCGCGGGGTCGAGATGCGCGTTGGCGATCGCCAGTGCGCGCAGGCCGTGGGTGGCGAGACCGGCCGCGATGTCGACGACCAGCGCGGTCATGGTCTCCGGCCGGATCGAGATCGTCCCCGGGAAGGCGGCGCCGAACGGCGCGGCGGAGTACGCGAGCGGCGGGAGGAGGAAGACGTCGTACCCGCGCGCCGAGAGGCGCTCGGCGCCGGCGCGCGCCATCGCCTCGGCGATGACGACGTCGGTCGAAAGCGGCAGGTGCGGGCCATGGGCCTCCACGGCGCCGACCGGGAGCACGGCCACGGCCCGCTCGCCCGCGAGGCCGCGCGCCTCCTCCCACGTCAGTCCCGAGAGTTCCCAGACCGGCATGGATCGTTGTATACTCCGGATGCTTGGAAAGCCGTCTTCGAATCACCCACCCGAACGACGGATCCGACCATGAGCGACCATCCCGTGTTCCAGCCTCCGGAGACCTTCAACATCGCCGACTACTTCCTCGACGACAGGATCCGGGAGGGGAAGGGCGAGCGGATCGCGCTCCGCACCGATGGCGGCGATCTGACGTACCGCGAGGTGCAGGCGCTCGCGAACCGGTTCGGGAATCTGTTGCGCGAGGCGGGCGTCGAGCCGGAGCAGCGGGTCATCATCGCGCTTCCGGACGGCCCCGAGTTCGTCGCCGCGCTGTTCGGGACGTTGAAGATCGGCGCGGTGGTGGTGATGGTCAACCCGTACCTGCGGCCGGACGCGATTGAGTACTTCTACGAGTACACGCGCGCCAAGGTCGCGCTGGTGCACCGGGACACGCAGGACGCGTTCATGGAGGCGGCGGCCGGCGCGCGGCACCTGCGCGAGCTCCTCGTCGTCGGCGACGTCGATTTCGCCGCCCGGGTCGCGGGCGCCTCGCCCGTGCTCGAGAACTTCCCGACGCACCGCGACGACCCGGCGATCTGGCTCTTCTCGGGCGGGACGAGCGGCCGGCCGAAGGCGGCGGTCCAGCCCCACGCCTCGTACGCCTACGCCGCCGAGTGCTACGGGAAGCAAGTCGTGCGCTACACGGAGGACGACGTCACGGTCTCGGTGCCGAAGCTCTTCTTCGGCTACGCGATGGGCGCCAACCTCTTCTTCCCCTTCTCCGTCGGCGCGTCGAGCGTCCTCTTCCCCGAGCGGTCGACGCCGGAGGCGATCTTCGAGAAGATCGCGAAGTTCCGTCCGACGATCCTGG
>VSDC01000388.1:0-2779 GCA_047459275.1 Gemmatimonadota bacterium | reverse complement strand
CGTCGAGCGCGTGTTCTGGCTCGCGGACGAGACCGCCGAGACCGTGATGACGCCCCGCAACAGGATCGTCTGGCTCGACGTCGACGACCCCGTCGAAGAGACGATCCGCACCACGATCCGGCATCCACACACCCGATACCTCGTCTGCGAAGGCGAGCTCGATCACGTGTTGGGCGTCGTCGATGTCCGCGACCTGTGGGCCGACCTCGCCGCCGGCGAGCCGCTGGACATCCGGCGCCGGCTGCGCAAGCCACTGTTCCTTCCCGAGTCCATGCTCGTCCTGAACCTGCTCGAGCGCTTCCGCAGCACCGGCATCCATCTCGCCATCCTGCTCGACGAGTACGGCGGCATCACGGGCATCGTCACGCCGAGCGACATCCTGGAGGGCATCGTCGGCCAGATCGAGCCCGGGCCCCCGCGCATCACGATGCGCGAGGACGGCTCACTGCTCGTGGACGCGGCGCTCCCGATGGATGAGCTCCGCCGCTTCCTGGGCGTGGAGGAAGAGCGCTTCGCGATGCCCGAGGGCTACCGCACGGTCGGCGGCTTCATCCTGCAGCGCTTCGGACGGGTGCCGATGCCCGGCGAGCGCTTCGTGGACGGCGGCTACTGCTTCGAGGTCGTCGACCTCGACGGATTCCGCATCGACAAGGTGCTGGTGAGGCCGGAGCAGGGGGAAGGAGAACGACGGGCGCACGAGGAATGACCGCGCTGGCCGGCCGGGTGAAGGGCACGGAGCGGAGCCCGGGGCGGCTGGCCTCCGTTCGGGGCCAGACCCGCCGCCGGGCTCGCGCTCCGGCATCGTCGGCTCTTCAGATCCAGGGCTCGTCCGCGCTCGGGCCGTAGATCGACGGCACCTTCCCGCCCACCATGCGGAGGTAGACCGAGAACTGCCCGCGATGATGGATCTCATCGTGCAGGAGGAACCACGCGAACCACAGGCGCGGGACGAGGCCCAGCGTCTTCGGCGCGACCATGAAGTGGACTCTCTCGGAGAGCTGCTCCTCCGACATGCCGCGGACCAGGTCGCCGAACTCGCGGTGCGCCTGCTCGAGGACGGCGAGCAGCTCGTCCCACGACTCCGGCGGCGATGGCGGCGCCTGGCCAGCGGGGACGCCGTTCGCGAACGCGTCCTGGAACACCATCTTCCCGAGCTGCCGCTCGAGCACGAAGAGCCACGCCAGTTCCCTCGCGGTGTTGCTCCGCGGATGCGGCTTGAAGTCCAGCTCGTCCCGCGGGTAGGCGCGCAAGACTTTCATCGTCGTTGCGTGTTCGGCCTCGTAGAGGTCCAGGAACTGCGCCTTGGTCACCGCCTGGACCCGCTCCGCCCACGCGGGGAAGGTGGCCGTCGTGCTCACGCTCGCCTCCGGATCGAAAGGGAAGGGGTGGGCCTCGCCGTCGGTGGGACGCGCACCTCGCCGCCAGCGACGGTGGCAGCATGGGGCCGCGCCGGCGCGTGCGCAATGGCCGGCATGGACCGGGGCGGGCCGCGATGCTCGGTGGAGGGGCCGCCGGCCGGCGAGCGCCTCGCCGTGACCGGCAGGCGAGCGGTCTCCCGAGAGGACCTGGGTGCCCGGTCGATGAAGCGCGTGGACGTGTCCCCAATCGGTGCCGCCGCAACGCGAGACGACCGACTCCGCCGGGCCATGGGATCGCGCAGCACGACGCGACGGGAGCTCGCCAGACGACATGACGGGATCTCGCTACGCGATGCGACGGGGCCTGGCCACGCGACGCGCGGCAAGCCCGCCGGGCGGCGCGGGATCGCGGGCGTTGGCAGTGGGGCCCCGGCCGTTGAAGCCGATGGCGCCACAGGCTTCGCCACGGTCAACGTCCATGGTGGCGGCAGTCGTGATGCCGCAGGGTGGAGTTTGGCCGGGTGCGACGCGGCTGGGATCCAACCCCGAACGGCGAGCCCGCCGTGGGATGGATCTTTGCCGCGCCCGACGCGGCGAACGCCCCAACACGGGGCTTCGGCGACCAACGAGTACGGAGCTTCGCCGCGGTCGCTGCCCACGACGGCCCGGCACGCCCCCGGCGCCTCCACCAGTCCCCTTTTCCACGTTTTCTGTGGATAAGTGTCGCCTCGCCGTGGAAATCTCCCGTGCGGACGGTGGAGAAGCGGTAGTTGAGCGTGGATTGAAATTGTTACAAACGGCCAAGCGTCTGCGCCCGTGAGCGTTGCGGGGACGGGCGCGGAGCCGGAATCCGGATTCCTGGCGTCGACTGATACAACTCGTTGCGATACAGCATCTTACAGTGTCCGACCAAAGACGTGCGCGGGCCGAACCGCGGGGCGACCGTGCGGACACACGCGTCGTGCGGTGGGGCGGTCCTCGGACCGACGGCGCGGATCCTCCGGAGGGGACGCCTTCCGGAGGACGCGCTCGCCGGGAAGGTTCGGTTCCCGGCGGGCAGGCTGCGAGGTCGCTGGCGCAGCCGAGCGAATGCCCCCGGGCCAGGGGCGCCCGAGCCGCAGACCGCGCGGCGAGGAAGGGAAGGGAGACGACGGTCGGCTCTCCGCCGCGAGAGCCCCGAACCGAACGGCGCGTCTCTCGCCAGTGGCGAGAACCCCGGCGTCCGGACCGGGTCCGGGTCGCCGGGGGTTCTGCGTCGTGAGTCGTGTACGAAAAGGACTACAGCCCCCGGATCCGCAGCGAGAATTCCGCCTCGTCGAGCGCCGCCGCCACCCGATCGTTCACGAGGGACACGCGCCGGGCCTCTTCCAGCGGCGGGTCGGTGTCGAGCAGGCCCAACCGGTGTGCGCGGGCATCCGAGT
>VSDC01000387.1:0-2781 GCA_047459275.1 Gemmatimonadota bacterium | reverse complement strand
CTGCGGCCGGGGAGATGACCATCAGCACGCCGGCCGGTATTTCGGTCACGCTGCCGGAAGGGGCGGTGCCGGCAGGTACGAAAGTCACGGTGGCGCGCATCGACCCCCGGGACATCGCCGGGCTCCCCGCGACCGGAGCCGACGCCGCGTACCTCCTCACCTTCGACCGGCCGCCGACGAAGGCGCCGCGGGTGAGCTTCAAGAGCACGCTCAGGGGTACGGTCGCGTTGTCGGATGTGATCGCCGCCGTGCCCGTGGTGCTCCCGGTATCGAACGGCGCTGCGGCGTCCCTGGGTCCGGCCGCAGCACCGGCCTGGTCGGTGGTCCCGGCGGCCAGCCCGACGCAGCCTCGTGCGAACGATTTGCCATCGTATATCGGGTGGTTCGTCGACCCGCCTTCGGACGATCTGCTCCCGCACTTTCCCGATATAACGGCCTTCACGACGCCGCCAGTGGATTTCTCCTCGCTGCCGTCTGGTCAGTATAATGCTATCAGACCGTGGTTCGATATCGACTCGCTTTTCAACGACATCACGGTCAACAACCCGAGCTTCCAGCAGACCACATCTAACGACCTGGAGTCGAATTTCGAGCAGCTGCTCTTGCGCTACTCGTGTGTAGAGGCCATCGACGCGTGCGCCTTCGTGATCGTCACGATGCCCCTCGGGAACACGCCGTTCGCGACGCCGTATCCGGAGCCGATGGAGATCGCGCATCCGATCATCCCGGAAGGGCAGTCGAGCGCGACCTTCGCCCTTGCCTGCACCGGTGTCGCGTGGAACGAAGAGACGCCCACGTGCGGTGGGGACGTGCTGGACGCGCGGGCGAGTCGGACGTTGCTGGACCGGTACAAAGGCGCCATCGCGGCCGTCAACTTCATCGCCGCGTACGCGACGCTGCACGACGACGGCGTCGTGGAGGGGACCATCCGATACGACCTGGCGCTCAGGGTTCCGACGGCCTCGGGAGTCCACGGCTACCCCCTAGCTGATTCCCTGGACGTTACCGGCCGCTGGTCGGTCGATGGCGACCGGATCACGGTCGGCGGCTACACGTTCAATTACGCCACGCCGGATCCGGACTACCTCGTCCTTTCGGTGGCCGATTCCGTCAAGATGAAGCACAACGACGGCACCGAGAGCTGGGAACCGGTCCAGGTGCACCTGAAGCTGTGGCGCGTGAGCGCCGAGTGACCTAGGGCGCGTCGAAGGACGGTGTTGGAACCCTGACCGACGCGGAGCCCGGGGCGCACGCGTCGCCGCAGGGTCGGTCGGGACCGGGCGGGGTCGGGCATGAGCTCGACCCCGCCCGTTTTTTCGCTGATTGAAGAGGCTTCCGCAAACGGTTATATTTCAACGTTTATCGAGGGACAGCAAGCTGGGGAAGACAGGGGAAGTGCGGACCGACCGGATTCGAAACTTCTGTATCGTCGCGCACATCGACCACGGGAAGTCGACGCTGGCCGACCGGATGCTCGAGTTCACGCATACGCTCGACCAGCGGGAGATGCGCGACCAGGTCCTGGACAGCAACGAGCTGGAGCGCGAGCGCGGGATCACGATCAAGCTCCACGCGGTGCGGATGACGTACCGGGCCGCGGACGGTGAAGAATACGAGCTGAACCTGATCGACACGCCCGGGCACGTGGACTTCACGTACGAGGTGTCCCGCTCGCTGGCTGCGTGCGAGGGTGCGGTGCTGGTGGTGGACGCGAGCCAGGGCGTACAGGCCCAGACGCTGTCGAACCTGTTCCTCGCCATGGACGCGGGGCTGGAGATCATCCCCGTCCTGAACAAGATCGACCTCCCGGGCGCGGAGCCCGAGCGGCGCCGCCAGGAGCTGGTCGACCTGCTCGGCGTGGACCCCGAGGACGTTCTGCTCGTCTCCGCGAAGGAGGGGACGGGCGTGCCGGAGCTGCTGGAGGCGATCGTTCGGCGTGTGCCGCCGCCCAAGGGCGATCCGGACGCGCCGCTCCGGGCACTGATCTTCGACTCGTTCTACGACAAGTACCAGGGCGCGATCCCGATCATCCGGGTGGTGGACGGGACGCTGCGCGAGGGGATGAGGATCACGTTCGGCGCGAACGACGCGGTGTACGAGGTCGACGAGGTCGGGATCATGCGCCTCGGCCGGCAGCGGACAGGGACGTTGGGACCCGGTCAGGTCGGGTACCTTGCCGCCGCGATCCGGCGCGTGAGCGACACGCGGGTGGGCGACACGGTCCTGGACGCCGACCGCAGGGCGGCCGAGCTCCTGCCGGGGTACCGCGAGGTCAAGCCCATGGTCTTCAGCGGGCTGTACCCGACGGACTCCGACCAGTACGAGGAGCTGCGGGACGCCCTCGAGAAGCTGAAGCTGAACGACGCGAGCCTCTTCTACGAGCCGGAGACGTCCACGGCGCTGGGCTTCGGCTTCCGCTGCGGCTTCCTCGGGCTGCTGCACATGGAGATCGTGCAGGAGCGGCTGGAGCGCGAGTTCGGCCTGGACCTGGTGACGACGGTCCCGAACGTCGAGTACCACGTCTACCTGACCGACGGCACGATGGTCCGGGTCGAGAACCCGAGCGCGATGCCGGACCGGGGCCGGATCGACCGGATCGAAGAGCCGTATGTCCGGGCGCGGATCATGTGTCCGGCCGAGTACATCGGGAACGTGCAGAAGCTGTGTCACGACCGGCGCGGCGTCTTCGTCTCGATGCACTACCTGGACACGCAGCGGGTGGAGTTCACGTACGAGCTCCCGCTGGCCGAGATCGTTCTCGATTTCTACGACAAGCTGAAG
>VSDC01000386.1:0-2784 GCA_047459275.1 Gemmatimonadota bacterium | reverse complement strand
CGGTCGCGCCTGCGGTCTCGTCGGCGGCGCCTCCGCTTCCCGTGGCGACGGCGGCGGCTCCTGTCGCGACGGCGTCTGTTCCCGCTGCGGCGCCGCCGATCGCCGCCGGGGCACCGCCCGTGGCCGCCGGGGCACCCCCGGTCACCGCCGAGACCCGGGTCTGGTACAACCCCACCCTCGAGAGCCGGAACATGGTCGTCCCCGGGCTGATCGCGGTCATCATGTCGATCATCGCCGCAACGCTCACGTCGCTGACCATCGCCCGGGAGTGGGAGCGAGGCACAATGGAGCAGCTCGCGTCCACGCCGGTGCACCGGCTGGAGGTCGTCTTCGGCAAGCTGCTCCCCTACGTGGCGATCGGGCTGTTCGATGTGGCCGTCGCGGTGCTGGCGGCTGTGCTGGTCTTCGACGTGCCGTTCCGAGGGAGTCTCCTGCTCCTGGGCGCAATGTCGCTCCTGTTCCTGCTCGGTGCACTGGGGCTCGGAATGTTCATCTCCGCCGCGCTCAAGTCCCAGGTGCTGGCCACGCAGGTCTCCATGGTGGCGACCTACTTCCCAGCGCTCATCCTGTCCGGTCTCATCTTCGACATCGCGAGCATGCCCTGGGCGCTGCGGTTGGTCAGCCACGTCGTCCCGGCGCGCTACTTCGTGACCGTGACGCGGGGCGTGTTCCTCAAGGGGGTCGGGGTGGAGGCGCTCTGGGCGCAGGGGCTGTCCATGCTCGTGTTCGCGGCCGTCGGGATCGGGCTCGCGACGGCGTCGTTCGAGAAGAGGATCACGCGATGAGAACCAGTTCGCGCCTGCTCCGGATCCGCACGCTGGTGAGGAAGGAGCTGCGCCAGCTCTTCCGCGACCCGCGGACGAAGAGGGTCGTGTTCGGCGCGCCCCTCATGCAGGTCGTGCTCTTCGGCTACGCCGTCACGACGGACGTGCGGGACGTGACGACGTTCGTCGTGGACCACGACCAGACCGCCGCGTCGCGTGCGCTGGTGGACGCGCTCACCGCGAGCGGCTACTTCCGAATCGTTGACCGCTCCGACCGGTCGGGCGCCATCGGCGAAGCGCTCGATGCCGGGCGCGCGGCCATCGGGATCGAGATCCCGCGCGGCTTTTCCACCGACCTCGCCGCCGGCCGAGGCGCCCGCGTCCAGGTGCTCGTCGACGGCACGAACTCCAACACCGCGACGATCGCCCAGGGGTACGTCAACCGGATCGTGCAGAGCCACGGGCTGCGGGAGGCGGCGCGACGTGGCGTCGAGTTCCCCGCCGGCGTGGAGCTGCGCGCTCGCGCGTGGTTCAATCCGGACCTCGTGAGCCGGGCCTACAACGTCCCCGCCGTCGTCGGCATGCTCCTCCTGCTGATGTCGTTCCTGCTCACGGCACTCGCCGTCGTGCGCGAACGGGAGATGGGCACGCTCGCGCAGCTCCAGATGACTCCGATCACACCGGGCGAGTTCATCCTCGGGAAGACGATCCCCGTGGTGCTCATCGCCTTCGTGGACATGATCCTGGTGACGGGCGTCGCGCTCTTCTGGTTCGACGTCCCGTTCCGGGGGAGCGCACTCGCGCTCTTCGTCGCCTCCTCGGTCTACATCCTGGCGAGCCTGGGCGCCGGGCTCTTCCTCTCCTCGATCTCGAGGACGCAGCAGGAGGCGTTCATGGGGACGTTCCTCCTGCTCATGCCGTTCGTCATCCTGTCGGGGTTCATGTACCCCGTCGCCAGCATGCCCGAGTTCTTCCAGAAGCTCACGCTCCTGAACCCCATGCGGCACTTCCTGGAGGTCGTGAGGGCCCTGTTCCTGAAGGGCGCCGGGCTGGCGGAGGTCTGGCCGCAGGTCGCCGTGATCGCGGCGATGGCGATTGCCGTGATGGCGTTGGCGACGCACCGGCTGGGCGCGCTCCTGCGTTCCCGGTCGTGAGCGGGGCTGGCGGGGTGGGCCCCGGCCCGGGCAGAAAGCGTTTCGGCGCTCGCCCGCACGGGCCTCACCGTCCCGGAACTCGTGAACGCGCCGGTCTCACCGTCCGCCGTGGCCGTTAGCGCATGGCCTGTAGGGAAGGCGCGCAACCGGGTGGGCGCCAATCATCTCCCGACCGCCGCCGCCAGCGCCCGGAGCATCTCCTCGCGCGTGATGTGCGTGGCGAGGGCGATGCCCTCGAGACCAATGGGCAGTTCGCCGTCGATGCCGGCCAGATTGATGGTCTGCGCGTAGAGGCCGCGCACGGTGCCGAGGAGCTCACGCTCTTGGTCCGGCCGCAGGTTCGGTGCGCGAATGCGCCCGGCGTCCACCGCGGGCGCGAGGGGGTGCCAGAACTCCTTCTGCCAGTCCGGGAGGCGGGAGAAGACGTCGCCCGAGATCGCCCACTCGACCTCGATCAACGGCGCGCCATCCGCGTTCTCGCGGAAGACCAGCCCCTGGAGCACGCCCTCGCGCAGATGCTTGAAGTAGTGGTGCGTCTCGTACGACTGGCCGTGCAGGAAGTGCGTCGCGACGATGTAAGTGGTGTACTGGCTCAGCGGCCCCGCGGCGGCCGGGCGCTGTTGCGTCGTCGCATTCACGGGCATGGGCCCGGCGGCCGCTCCGCGAGAGCCGTTCGACCCGGCCTTGCCGGTGGTCCACCCCGCCCAGACCCCTCCCGCCGCGAACACGGCCAGCACGGCGGCCGCACCAAGACTGTTCCGAGCGACTCGCACCGACATGACGACACCTCCGTGGCTCGCGTCCTCCGCCTGTTCGGGCGCGTCGCCCGTCACGTTGCGTGCCAGGGGAAGACCGGGCGTGTCGTC
>VSDC01000385.1:0-2785 GCA_047459275.1 Gemmatimonadota bacterium | reverse complement strand
GACGGCCTCGATGTGTTCGACCCCTACCGCATGGCGGACCGCATCCTCCAGCGCGGCGACGTGGTCGGGCTGGTCGAGCGCGCGCAGCAGGCGTTCGACGAGGAGGAGGCCAGGCGGCTGGAGCGGAAGCTCGCGAAGGAAGGGAAGTTCGATCTCGAGGACTTCCTGGTCGCGATGCGCCAGCTCCAGAAGCTCGGTCCCCTCGAGGGGCTGCTCAGGATGATCCCCGGGGTCAACGCCAAGCTGCTGAAGGAGGCCAAGATCGACCCCAAGAGGATGAAGCACATCGAGGCGATCATCCTGTCGATGACGCCGCAGGAGCGGCAGCGGCCGGAGATCCTGAACGGGTCTCGTCGGGCGCGCATTGCGCGGGGGTCGGGACGCCCCATCCAGGAGGTCAATCGCCTGCTGAATCAGTTCAAGGACATGCAGAAGCTGATGAAGCAGCTGCGAGGGATGGGCCTTGGTGGCCGCGGCGGCCGCATGCCGATGATTCCCCGCTTCCCTGGACTCGGCTGACAGATTCTCGCAACGGAACCAGAACGAGAGACGCCATGCCTGTACGAATTCGCCTCCGGCGCATCGGCCGGAAGAAGCAGCCCAGCTACCGCATCGTCGTGGCCCATGGGCAGGCGCCCCGCGGTGGCGTGTACGTGGACAACGTGGGGTTCTACAACCCGCGCCGGGATCCGATCGAGCTGAAGATCGACCTGGCGAAGGTGGAGTACTGGCTCGCGCGCGGGGCGCAGGTCACGCCGACGGTGCAGTCGCTGATCCGCAAGGTACGTCGGGGCGAGGGTGAGGTGATCGGGGCTGCGGCGCCGGCCGTCGCCGAGGCGCAGGAGGCCGCCGCGCCGGCCAAGAAGCCCGCGCGCAAGACGACGGCGAAGAAGGCGGCCGCGCCGGCGGCGGAGGCGGCGGCGCCCGCGAAGACGAGGAAGAAGGCGGCTGCTGCGGCCGAAGCCCCTGCGGCTGCCGAGGAGGCGGCTCCGGAGGCCGCTGAAGAGGTTCCGGCGCCGGAGGCTGCTGCAGTCGCTGCCGAGGAGGCCCCGGAGGCAAAGGCCGAGGAGAGCGCCGAGGCCGAAGCGTCGGCGGCCGAATCGAGCGAGTCCGAGGCGGCCGAAGAGCCGAAGGAGTGAGGCGACGTGGCCGCGCACGGCGAGGATGAATCCCGCGCGGCGCGGCGCGATCCGGCCGGGGCGGAGCCCGACCACCTGGTCGTCGGCCATA
The DNA here is from genome assembly GCA_047459275.1 of Gemmatimonadota bacterium. GTDB lineage: Bacteria > Gemmatimonadota > Gemmatimonadetes > Longimicrobiales > RSA9 > CALBZE01. Next base: position 1,555 of record VSDC01000385.1, on the reverse strand, counting down.
TTTCCAGGCCGCACGGGATTCGGGGCGAGGTGCTCGTCTCGCCCCTCACGGACGAAGTCGAGGACGTCTACGAGCCCGGCCGGGAGCTGAGGCTCGGTGACGAGGAGGGGGAGCTGGATGCGGATGCCCCCCCGCTCGTCGTCGAGCGCTGGCGGCCCTACAGGCAAGGGCTGCTGGTGAAGTTCGAGGGGTACGACGACCGCACGTCGGTCGAGCCGCTCGCGAAACGGTATCTCCTCGCGCCGATCGAGAGCCTGCGCCCGCTCGAGGAAGGCGAGGTCTTCTACCACCAGCTCCTCGGTTGCGAGGTCGTCACGGTGGAGGGCGAGGTCGTCGGCCGGGTCCGCGAGGTCTACGAGGTCGAGCCGGCCGATCTGCTCGACGTGAAGGGGGACGGCCGGTCGGTGCTGATCCCGTTCGTCGAGAGGATCGTGGAAGAGGTCGACGTGGAGGCCGGCAGGATCGTCATCAATCCGCCGCCGGGTCTGCTCGACCTTTAGGCGGGAGCGGATGCGGATCAACATCGTCACGATCTTCCCGGATTTCTTCACGGGACCGCTTTCGCTGAGCATCCCGGGGCGGGCGGCGCGGGCCGGGTTGGTGGAGTTCCGGGTGATCGACCTCCGGGACTTCACGCACGACCGGCATCGGACGGTCGACGACGAGCCGTACGGCGGCGGCACCGGCATGGTGATGAAGCCGGAGCCGTTCTTCGAGGCGATAGACGCGCTTCGGCCGAAGGGGCCGATCCTCCTCATGTCGGCCCGGGGCAAGCGCTTCGAGCACGAGGACGCGGTTCGCTTCTCGCTCGAGGAAGAGCTGACGCTCCTCTGTGGGCATTACAAGGACGTGGACCAGCGGGTCGCCGATCATCTGGCGACCGAGGAGATCTCGCTCGGCGATTTCGTCCTGAGCGGCGGTGAGTACGCGGCGCTCGCGATCGCCGATGCGGTGGTTAGGCTCCTCCCCGGGGCGCTGGGGACGCACGAGTCGGCGGCGACGGACTCGTTCTACGACGAGGCCCTGCTCAGTCCGCCGTCGTATACGCGGCCGGCGGTGTATCGCGGGTACGCGGTGCCGGAGGTCCTGCTCTCCGGCGATCATGCCAGGATCGCCGCATGGCGACGCGAGCAGGCCGAGAGGTTGACGCGAGAGCGCCGCCCGGACCTGTGGGAGAAACACACGAGGATGATCGAAGGGACTGCGGAAGGCTGAGCGAAGGCGCGACTTCCGGCAGACACGTTCAGGAGGCCACAATGGATATTCTGAGGGAAGTAACGCGGAATCAGATCCGGGATGACATCCCGGACTTCGGGCCGGGCGACACGCTGCGTGTGAACGTCCGGGTGCGCGAGGGTGACAAGGAGAGGATCCAGGTCTTCGAGGGTGTCTGCATCGCCCGCAAGGGTGGTCACATCAACGAGACGTTTACGGTGCGCAAGATCTCGAACGGGGTCGGCGTGGAGCGCGTCTTCCCTCTGCACTCGCCGATCGTCGAGAAGATCGACGTGGTCCGGCGCGGGAAGGTTCGCCGGGCGAAGCTCTACTACCTGCG
>VSDC01000384.1:0-2786 GCA_047459275.1 Gemmatimonadota bacterium | reverse complement strand
CACGGGAGTCGAGCGGTCGGTCCTCGTGCCATCGCCGAGCTGGCCGAAGATGTTGAGCCCCCAGCAGTAAACCTTGCCGTCCGAGCCATCGGCGCAGGTGTGATCGCTACCGGCCGAGACCCGCGTCAGGTGCACGCTGTAGGCGCCCGGGTCCGGCACCTCCGTCCAGACGAGCACGCTGAACTGGAACTCCGTCGCCCCGTTCAGTGCGAACTCCCACGTCTTCGCACCGCTCGTCCCGCCCGGCGCAAGGACCCCGTCGCCGCCGAGAAGTCCGCCCGAATACTCGTAGTACTTCTGAGGCTCGCTCCCCGTGAAGGTGGCCTCGCCGTCGTGGTTTGAAACCTCGACCCCGTTGTTCGGCTCGTCCACGAAGAAGACCCGCACGCCGGCCGCCTCGGCCGTCGTCCCATCCAGCGTGCCGAACGGCTGCAGCGTCAGGTTCTGCACCGTCACGTCGGCCGACCAGACGTCGTCCTCGATGACCGGCGCATCATTATTCGCCATCCGCACGTACCGGTGCTGGCTGCCCACCACGAGGTTGTAGTTCGGCCCGCCGGTCGACGCCCTCCCCGCGCCGGAGGCCGGCCCGCACTCCAGAGCGCCACCCTTCGAAAGGTCGACCGTGCAGTCGAGCCGCTGCACCACATCGGCCAAGGCCCCGGGCCGCTCCGACCCGGCAGTGTCGTCCAGCGGCATCGTCGGCTCCTCGCTACAGCCGGCAAGGAAGAGGGCGGCGCACAGACCCAGACCGACGGCGGACCGCACGTCACGCAGTATCGCGTCTTTCTCGATTGTCATTTGCCGAGGTCCTGTTGAGTGGGGGTGGATGGAGAAGCCTCAGCCGAGCCGGCCGCTCGAGCCCGTCAGATCCAGCCAGCTGAAGCCATGTTCGCCGCCGACGATCGGCGACTGAAGGGTGAGATCCACGAAAGCGGGCAGGTCTTCGACCTTGGGCGCGCGCCAGGAACGACGCAGCGCGGGTGAGTTCGAGGCCGACACGACGGCCGGCACCGGACAGGGTTCGGTCATGACGCATCCTCACGTCAAAGGGCGAATACTTTATACAGCGGGCGACATTATGGGCGCTGATCCCCGTCCGGTCAAGCGTGGACAGGTGTCCTCCACACGGGCCCCGCCCCTACGCCCTTCCCCTCCCGGCAGCCAGCGACGCCGCGTCCAGCCCCAGCTCATTCGCGATCCCGCGCATCGCCTCGATCACGTTGGTAATGTGCTCGTCCAGCTCGACGCCGAGCAGCTCGGTGCCGCGCCTGACGTCCTCGCGGTTCACGCCCCGGGCGAACGCGGCGTCCTTGAACTTCTTCTTGACCGACTTCGTCTCCAGGTCGTCGATCCCGTTCGGGCGCATGAGCGCGGTCGCGGTGATGAGGCCCGTGATCTCGTCGCAGGCGTAGAGGGTGCGGTCCAGGAGCGTCTCGGGCTCCACTCCGGTGAAGTCGGCGCGATGGGCGAGGATCGCGTGGATGACCTCCTCCGGGTAGCCCCGCTCGCGCAGCGCGTCGACCGCCTTGAGCGGATGCTCCTCGGGGTACTTCTCCCAGTCCAGGTCGTGGAGCAGCCCCGCCAGGCCCCACGACTCCTCGTCCTCGCCGAACTTGCGGGCGTAGAAGCGGACGGCCGCCTCGACCGCCTTCATGTGGTTGCGCAGCGATGCGCTCTCGACCCACTCCTCCAGCAGCGACAGTGCTTCTTCACGCGTCGGCACGTTCACCCTCCGATCGGGACAGGCCGGTCCCGTTCACGGTCCACGATGCACAGAAAGCCGAAGGGCTCGTTGTACGGATTCAGGAACTGGTGCGGCTCGTCGGGCGCCACGTAGACGACGTCGCCGTACCCGACCTCATGCACCTCGTCGCCCAGCCGCACCCGCCCGCGGCCGCGGAAGCAGACGACGACGTGCACGTGCGCGTGCCGCTCGAACGCGCTGTACCCGTCCCGCTCGATCTCGAAGTAGCGCACGTCGAACGCCGCGGGCGCGGGCGAGGCCAGCACGCGGCGGGTGATCCCGCGGAACGAGGCGACGTCGTCCGCCGAACCGACGTCGCTCTCGGCCGCGCCGGCGATGCCGTCCGTCGCGCGTGCGGCGCCGCCTCCGGCCCGGTACGGGAGCGGCCGAACGGATTCCCACCCCGCGCCGTCGTAGCGCAGCACCCGGCTGCGGTCCAACACCGGCACCGCCGCACCGCCGCACGCCGAGCCCGCCGCCGCGAAGGCGACGGCCGCGTCGAGGCCGGGAGTCGCGCGTGGCGCCTCCGCATCGGGGCCGGCGCCCGCGCGGCGCGCCTCCGAAACGATGACGCCGCCCCCCGTCGGGCCGGCTCGCTCCGCGACGCCGGGCGTCTTTTCTTCGCTCAAGCGCTACCTCCGGGACGGATTGCCGTCGCGCTGTCCGCGGATTGTAGGCGCCGCCGCGCGGCGCGGCAAGGAACGACCCCTCCGCCGGCCGTCCGCACCGCCCCTCCCGTATCGCCCGACGCCAGCAAGGTACGCCCGCACCGCGGGCCGCCCGCGCCGCCCTTGCCCTCACCCGCCGCCGGCCCCGCGAGCCGGGCCAATACCTGGCGGTACGCCTCACCCCCACGGCCGGATCACCGTCTTCATCCCCTCCCCCTTCCCCGCCGCCCGCTCCAGCGCCGCGGCGACTCCCTCGAGCCCCGCCCGGTGCGTCACCAGCGACGCGACCTCCACCGCCCCCGTCGCCAGCAGCTCGAGCGCCTCCCGCGTCTCGTCCGGCCCGCACGAGTAGCTCTGCGTCAGCGTGACCT
>VSDC01000383.1:0-2797 GCA_047459275.1 Gemmatimonadota bacterium | reverse complement strand
CCCCTCGCGACGGTGTACGCCCGGAGCGAGGCGGACGCCGAGGAAGGGCTGGCCGCCCTCCGGGACGCGATCCGGTTCATGGAGGACGCGCCGCCGCCACCGCTCCCGTTGATCTCCCATCGAATCACCGCCGAGGGGATCGAGGAGTTGGCCGCGGGCGCGTGAGGCCCGGGCGGTCTCGCTCCGCCTCGGTGGCGGCGCCTGGAGCGCGTGCCGCGGGCGGGCGTGGCCCGGCATCCCGGTTCGACCGGGGCCGGGCCGGTCACCGCCCGGGGGTCCCGGTCGTGTCGGGAGGCGTCTGCAGCATGGGGCGCGGCGTGCTCGGGAGCATGGGCTGCACGTCGCGCGGCGTGTCGAACCCGCGGATCGGCGTCCGGAACAGGCCGCCGGGCTCCAACTCGCACGTCTCGGTCGGCTGGGTGCCGGGGAGGAAGTACTCCGTGTAGACGCGGCTGCGGTCGAGCGGGCACCACGCCGTGGCGAGCTTGCCGGTCTCGGCGTCGATCTCGTACGCGCGTAGGTCTTCCGGCATCTTCCAGGGCTCGGGGATCGGCCGCAACGGCGGGAGCGAGTCCTCGCTCACGTAGATCGACCGCATGAACTGCCCCCACACCGGCGCGGCGTGCCCGCCGCCCGTGGCGTTGGGGAGGATCGTTGTGGGTCGGTCGAAGCCGAACCAGACGGCGGCCAGCAGGTCGGGCGTGAAGCCGACGAACCACACGTCGGTGTGGTCGTTCGTCGTGCCGGTCTTGCCCGCGGCCGGGACGTCGATCGGAAGGATCACGTTCTCGCCACGGCCCCGGACCGCCGAGACCGCGGTGCCGCCCGGCCCGTCGACGACGTCCCGCAGGATGTCCGTCATGATCGCGGCGGTGAGGGGGTCGAGGACCTCGTCCCGCTCGGGTTGCGTTTCCCAGAGAACATTCCCTTCCGCATCCTCCACGCGCAGGATCGCCCGCGGCCGGACCCGCACGCCGTGGTTCGCGAACGCCGTGTACGCCTCGGCCATCTGGATGGGGATCACGGACGCGGCGCCGATCGCCGTCGACGGGACGCGCGGGATCGGGGTTTCGATCCCGAGACGCCGGGCGTACTGCGCGACCGTCTCGATCCCGACCTCCTTCCCCAGCTTGACGGCGACGACGTTGATCGACCGGCGCAGCGCGTCGCGCAGGGTGACCGGCCCGGCGAAGGTGCCGTTGAAGTTCCGGGGCGCCCAGACGGTGTCGCCGATCTCCTCGACGTAGGGCGCGTCGTAGATGACGTGGGAGGCGGGGATCCGGCTCGCGATCGCGGCCGCGTAGACGATCGGCTTGAAGACCGAGCCCGGCTGGCGCCGCGCCTGTATCGCACGGTTGAACTTCGAGTCGGCGAAGTCCCGCCCGCCGATCATCGCCCGTACCTCGCCCGTCTTGGGCTCCATGGCGATGAACGCCCCTTGCAGGTACGGCGTCTCACTGGCGCTCTCCCCCGGCGCGCCCTTCTCCCGGACCTGATCGTAGGTCGGATGCTTGAAGGTGGGCTGGCTCTCGATGTAGCGCCAGCCGGCCTCCATCGCCTTGACCGCCCGACGCTGCATCTCCACGTCCAGCGTCGTGTAGACGCGGTACCCCCTGCGGTAGAGGTCCGGGCCGTAGCGGTCGTCGAGCATGCCGCGCACCCATTCGACGAAGTAGGGCGCGAGCCCTCCGGCCTCTGTGGTGTGCGGCTCTTCGGGAAGCGGCGCCTGCTTGTACCGCTCGGCTTCGGCACGACTGATGAAGCCCTGCTGCGCCATCATCTCGAGGACCAGGTTGCGCCGGCGCAGCGCCCGGTCCGGGTGCTTGAACGGCGAATAGCGCTCTGGGGCGTTGATCACCGCGGCGAGCAGCGCGGCCTCGTGCGGCTCGATCACCGTCGCCGACTTGCCGAACATCCACTGCGAGGCCGATTCGATGCCCCAGTGGCCGCTCCCGTAGTTGATCTGATTGATGTACGCCTCGAGGATCTGGTTCTTCGTGTAGACCTGCTCCATGTCGAGCGCGACCCGCAGCTCTCTCAGCTTGCGCCCGAAGCTCTGCTCCATCCCGACCTGCATGAACATGTTTCGGGCGAGCTGTTGGGTGATCGTGCTGCCGCCGCCGCTGATCCGACGGTTGATCAGCAGCCCGATCGCGGCGCGCGCGATCCCCCGGAGGTCGAAGCCGCGGTGCTCGTAGAAGCGGCGGTCCTCGATGGCGATGAACGCCTGCGGCACGTAGGGCGGGAGGTGCTCGAGGGCGACCTGCGTCCTGCGCTCGATGCCCAGTTCCTGAATGAGGATCCCGTCGTGGCTGAAGATCTTGGTCGACTGTGTCGGCTCCCAGACGTGGATCTGGGCGATCGACGGGCAGTTGTGGCAGATGTAGCGCCAGGTTCCCAGGGCGAGACCACCGGCCATCGCCCCCAGCGAGAGCAGGACGATCACGACCGTGGCCGTCAAGCGGGGATGGCCGCGCAGGAAGGCGAGCAGAGCCTTGCGCCTGGAGACGTTCGACATGGGAGCTTCGTGCATACGGACCGTGGTTCCGTTCCGGCGTCGCTGCTTTGCTACACGGGAAACTTGCCACTCGTTTCCCGAGAGGGAAAGGGGCAATGCTCGCGGCCGCTGCGCGGCCGAGGGGGTGGAATCCGCCGAGGAGCGCCGGCCGCCGGGGAGCGGAAGCCGCCAGCTATGCCGTCCGCCGGGGGCGCGGGCCGCCGAAGGGTGGACGTCGCCGAGGAGTGGAATACTTCGTGCGTGGCGCCGGGCGGAGCTTTTCCCCCTTTCAGGAGGTTG
>VSDC01000382.1:0-2797 GCA_047459275.1 Gemmatimonadota bacterium | reverse complement strand
GAAGTTGAGCGCGTTGAGGTTGGGGAGCTCGAAGCGCTCGACCGGGCCGTGGACGAGGCCCCGGAAGTGCTCCTTGACGGCCTCGACGGTGAGGCGCTCTGCGAGGACCGGGTAGTACTCGGGGCGGATGGCGATCACCCCGACGTTCACGGTGTCGCCCTTGTCGCCGGAACGGGCGTGGGCGAGACGGAGCAGAGGGACTTTGGGCATCTTCGCTTCTCCGCGTCGCCGGCGTCGCCTCAGCCGCCGGGCTGCGGCGGCTGGTGCCGCTGGATGAAGCGGGTCAGCCAGATCGCGAGCCCGAGGAAGAGGACGACGAAGGCGGCGACGATGTTCCAGATCAGGGTCAGCGTGAACAACCCGAGGATCACGAGTATCGGCACCAGGACCTCGATCCAGGTGCTGTGGCGACGACTCATGCTTCGGAAACCTCCACCCGCAGCATCGGCTCGATCTCGCTACGATCGATGAGGGCGGGCCAGAAGGCGACGACCTCCTCGACCTTCGGGCGTCCGCCGGCGAAGCCGGTGACCGAGGGCGGCCCGGTCAGGATGAGCGGCGCGATCTCGCGCGTGAAGCGCTCGACCGGGGCCCGGTCAGCGGCACGGACGGCGACGCGGAGCTGGACCTCGGGCAGGTCCGCAGGCGGCGGACCCGCGAGCGGGCCGTGAGTGGCGTTCCAACCCACGAACTCGGTACGGATCTCGTCGAAGCGGAGGCCCAGCCGTTCGAGCCTGCTCCGCAGGATTCGGTCCGCGGCCATGGCCTTCTCGACGGCATCCGGCCAGGCGTAGACCAGAGTACCGACGGCCTTGTAGCCGGCGGAGTAGGAGATCGAGACCTTGAGCTTGTCGGTCGGTGGCCGCCCCTTGACGCCGTGCACGCGGACGCGGTCGGGGCCGACCTGCTCGAGGCGGATGGTGGTGAAGTCGGCGATCACGTCGGGGGTGATGTACTCCCTCGGATCGCCCATCTCGTAGACGAGCTGTTCGGTGACCGTGGCGATGCTGACGCGGCCGCCCGTCCCCTCGTGCTTGGTGACGACGAAGGTGCCGTCGGGCGCGGCTTCGATGATCGGGAATCCGACGTCGTCCAGGTTCGGGATCGACTGCCAGTCCAGGAGACAGTTGCCGCCCGAGGCCTGGGCGCCGCACTCGTTGATGTGCCCGGCCACGACGCCGGCGGCGAGCTTGTCGTAGTCACCGGGCGCCCAACCGAAGGCGTGGATCATGGGCGCGTAGGTGAGCGCGGTATCGGTCGAGCGCCCGGTGATGACCACGGTGGCGCCTTGCCGGAGCGCCTCGACCATCGGGCGGGCGCCGATGTAGGCGTTGGCGCTCTGGACCCGGTCGAGGACCTCCGTGAGCGGCTGGCCGGTGTCCATGTTCCGGAGCTCGTGCCCGCGGGCGATGAGGTCCTCGAGCCGGTCGAGGATGTCGTCGCCGTGCACGACGCCGACTCGGACCTTCCCCCGCAGCCCTGCCTTGCGGGCCTCCTCCAGAACCGCATCACGGCACGCCGGGAGGTTCACGCCCCCGGCGTTGGCCAGGACCCGGATGTTCTTCTCCACGCAATCCGGAAGGATCTCGCCCATCAGGGGGACGAAGTCGCGGGCGTACCCCTGGGCCGGGTCGCGGGACCGCTGCTTCTGGAGGATCGACATGGTGACCTCCGCCAGGTAATCGAGCATGAGGTAGTCGATCGGGCCGCGCCGCACCTGCTCGACCGGCGCGTCCAGTCGGTCTCCCCAGAAGCCCTGTCCGGAAGCAATTCGGATATTGCGATCCGTGCTCATTACGATTCCGTAGAGATCGATTCCCAATTAGCGGCCGCGCCGGACGCCGGCCCCCGCGCCGCCGGAGGGCCTGGCGAGCGACGCCGGGTCGCCCTCGAACGCCGGCCGTGCCAATGCGGCCTCCCCGAGCTGGCCCCAAGGCCCCAGGTGAGGGCCGGGGTTGTGGAGCGCGGTGCGGAGCGCGAGGGCGAGGACGTCGCGGGTCTGCTCGGGCCGGATGACCGCGTCGACGAAGCCGCGGGCGGCGGCGTAGCGGGCGTCGAGCTGGTGCTCGTAGTCGGCGCGGACGGCCTCGATCTTCGCCCTGAGCGCCTCGTCGGGCTCCTTCCCCGCCTTCTTCAGCTCCTCGAGCTGCGGGCCGAAGAGCGCCATGACCGCGCTCTCGCCTTCCATCACGCCCATCCGCCCCGTGGGCCAAGTGAAGATGAAATCCGGATCGAAGCCCTGTCCGGCCATGGCGTAGTAGCCGGCGCCGGAGGCGTGGTTGACGGTGAGAACGACCTTGGGGACCGTCGCCGTCGCCATGGCCTCGACGAAGCGCGCACCGGCACGGATGATCCCCGAATGCTCCGCCTCGGTGCCGACCATGAACCCGCTCACGTCCTGGATGAAGAGGAGCGGCGTGCCGTGGCGGTTCATCGTCTCGATGAAGTACGCCACCTTCTCGGCGCTGTCCGTGTAGACGATCCCGCCGAACTTGGGCGGGCCGCCGTGCGGATCGCGGAGCATCCCGCGGGCGTTGGCGATGACGCCGACGACGATCCCCTGGACCCGGGCGGTGCCGCAGATCATCTCGGGCGCGAAGTCGGCCTGGAACTCGTCCAACCGGCCCCGGTCCAGGATGCAGGCCAGGACCTCGCGCATGTCGTAAGGCTGGCGGTGGTCGTCGGGGAGGAGGTCGTAGAGGTCTTCCGGCGGACGCCCCGACGGCTCCGGCTCGCCGAACTCGGGTGCGCGGTACGGCAGCTCGGCGATCATCTCGCGGATCTTCGCGACGCAGGC
>VSDC01000381.1:0-2804 GCA_047459275.1 Gemmatimonadota bacterium | reverse complement strand
AGCGGACTTTTAATCCGAAGCGCGTGGGTTCGAGCCCCACCCGGCCCATGGGCGAGAGAACAGGCCGCGCCGTTCTCCACGGCGCGGCCTGTTTCGTTTTTTCGTTCTGCCGGCGAATGACCGCGGGACCATCGCCCGTGCCGGTGTCAGGCGCCAAGAGTGGCAACCACATTGCCCGTACAGTGGCGTTACAAGGGCTTCTGCGAACTGGGGGTACTCGATGATTCGCGAGAGAAGTGTTGCGCTGGCGGCGAGCGCGCTTGCCTTCACCCTGCTCGGGTGCGGGATGGCCTCGGTGGAGCCGCTCGAGGAGCCGTACGAGATCACGGTGGACTTCGGCGCGGCCGGTGTGGCCTCTGGCTGAGCTTCCCGCGTTTTCCACCTCTCTCATCCCCACCGCCCGCGTTCCCGCCATGGCCTGGCGCGCTCTCGCTCTCGCCGGTGCCGGCGTGCACGGGATCGGGCCGCCGCAGCACGTCGCCGCCTCTCATGGATCACCCGTTCGCGTCGGAGCGCCTCCTCCGGAGGGAGGTGGGTGTCGTACGCCTCGTCGTAGGGGCTGGGTCCGAAGAGGGCGAAGGGGGACGGGCCGCCGCCCTCCAGGCCGTACACCATGCCGCCGCCCCACGTGACGGGCGGGTAGAACCCGCCCCAGGGGTCGGGGATCGGCTCCAGGGGCTCGCGCTCCCGATCCTCGTACGCCCATTCGGTGTCTCTCCGACGTCGCTCCTCCCGTCGCCGCTGCTCGCCCCGGGCCCATCGGCGTCCCTGGAGTTCGCGGCGGGGGCCGCGGTCATGGTACTCCCCGCTACGGTACTCGAAGTCGTATCGGATCTCTCGTCGGGTGCCTCGTCTTTCGGCTCGCACCGTTGCCTCCGCTGGCGAGAGTGACAGGATCATCGGTGGCAGGTCGCGTGCCTGGAAGGCGCGGAGACGCGTCCGGCACCCGGAACGGGGGTTGCAGTGGCAGGGCCCGGGCGCGCCGTGCGGCCTCGCGCGGCCTGGACCACGGGGACGGTGATCAGGAGGACGACATGGAAGGGCGCTCCACGCCGACGGAAGCGGACCTCGTCGCGGAACTGAACGATCTGCTGCAGCTCGACCACGACGCGGTGCAGGCCTATACGATCGCCATCGACAACATCGAGTCCGAAACACTGCGGAGTGCTCTCATGGAATTCCGCGGGGATCACGAGCGCCACATCTCGGACCTCACGCGCCTGATCCGCGAGCACGGCGGGATACCGCTCGATCTCGCGCACATCCCGACGGGCGCGTTCAAGGCCGCGGTCCAGAGGGTCGGCGCGATGGACGGCGACAAGGGGATCCTGCTGGCGTTCAAGGCGAACGAGCGGCAGAGCAGGGACAAGTATCGGCGCGCCTCGGAGATGACGGGCCACCCGCCGGACGTGGTCGAGGTCCTGAGCCGCAATGCCGCCGACGAACAGCGCCACTACGATTGGGCGGTGAGCACGCTGGAGTCGATGGGCGCCGGTGAGGACACATTGGTCGGGCGAGCGGAAGGCGCGTTCGAGGCGGCGCACGAGAAGATGGCGGACACCATTGAAGGCGCCGAACGCCGGGTGATGGAGCGGGCGGAGGCCGGCCGTCGGGCGGTCAAGGAGGCGCCGCAGCGGATTCGTACGACAGCGGGGAGCGGGTTGGATACGGCGGCGAGCGCCATCGATCGGGTGGGGGGCTGGGTCGAGTCGCGCGACGGAGCCGTGGGTGGTCGCGTGGGCTCGATGGCGCACGGCCTGGCCGACTCGCTCGAGAACGCGGCCGACTACGTCCGGTCCAGGGATTTCGGGGAGATGCGCGCGGACCTCGAAGAGCAGATCCGGATCCACCCGCTCCGCGCGGCCCTCATCGCCGTCGGGGCCGGCTTCCTCCTGGGGCGGATCCTGCGCTGACGGGAACCCGGGACCCGGTCGGCGGCGGGATCTGTGGGCGCCCGCCAGGGTGACAGGGGCGCGGCGCATCCGGCCGTGCCCCGTTTTGACGCGTTCGTGTACCCCGGGACGCAGGCCATCGTGCGCCCGGGAGCCCACGCCTTCGGGATCCGGAGCCCACGCCTCGCGACCCCGAGCCGACGCCTCGCGCCCCGGAGTCCGCGCCTCGCGACCCGGAGCCCGCGACTTGCCCGGCCGGCCCGTGCCCCGCGCGGCCCCGCTCAGTCCTCGATCAGCTCTCCCAGCTCCGCCGGAGACTGGCCGTTGAGGAGCGCGGCGATCACCTCGCGGGCGTAGGACTCGGGATCCTGGTTGGGATCCAGCCCCCGGATGTGGGCGAGGATCAGCCTCTCCCCATTCGCGCACTCCAGTCCGATGTACGCGGAAGGGAAGATCTCGAGGTCGCCCAGGGGGGACTCGACCTGGTGAGGGATGCCGGCCACGCCCAGCCGGGCGTCTCCGCTCGAGAGCGCAGCCTCGACCCGCTCCCACGTCTCGTCCAGCGGGAACGACGTGGCCGCGAGGATTGTCGGCAACCCGCCGATGATGAGGCCCACGTCGAGCTGTACCTCCGCCTCTCGCTCGAGGACGTTGGCGCTGTGGAGGACCGGAAACGGTCCGGCAAGGAACACGGGAATCGCCGATGGGTCCATTCGCGCTGGCCGCCCGACGCGTCTCGCCTCCGTGGCGAGCGGTCTTTCTTGGGACGTTGTTGCGTTGGCTAGAGGATACCCGATCCGGAACGCATGGTTTCACTCAGGGGTTCGGACGAGCGCGAGCAGGCGCTGGAGGAGCCGGGCGAAGCGGGCGGCCTCGCGCCCCAGGCCGATCGGCCCGAGCGCGGCCGCGTTG
>VSDC01000380.1:0-2814 GCA_047459275.1 Gemmatimonadota bacterium | reverse complement strand
GGCAGGAGCAGCACGAGGCGCGAGTCCTGGCCCCACTTGGCGCTCCCGGCGGCGATGAACTGGTCGATGATGACCTGCGCGCCGTTGGCGAAGTCGCCGAACTGCGCCTCCCAGAGCACGAGCGCCTGAGGCGCCGCGACGCTGAAGCCGTACTCGAAGCCCATGACCGCCAGCTCGGTGAGCGGGCTGTTGTAGACCTCGAAGGGCGCCTTCGCCTCGCGCAGGTTGGCCAGCGGCGTGTAGGTCTCGCCGGTCTGGAAGTCGTGCAGGACGAGGTGGCGCTGGCTGAAGGTGCCGCGCTGCGCGTCCTGACCGGTCAGGCGGACCGGCGTGCCGTCGGCCAGGAGCGAAGCGAAGGCGAGCGCCTCGGCGTGGGCCCAGTCGATGGGGCCGCCGGCCTCGAGGACCTTGCTGCGCCGCTCGAGCTGCCGGGCGAGCTTGGGGTTGACGTTGAAGCCGTCCGGCCAGGTGTGGAGCTGCCGGTCGAACGCCAGGAGCCGGTCGGCCGGGACGGCGGTCGGCGGCATCGCCGGCTCCGGCGCAGGCGACGTCGTGTGCGGCCCCGCGCCGTTGCGCGCCACCTGCTCCTTGACCTCCGCCTGCGCCTCGACCAGGCGCTGGTAGGCCGCGTCGTACAGGGCGTCGGCCTCCTCCTGGGAGACGACCCCGCTCTCGACGAGGGCGCTCGCCCACAGCTTCCGCACAGATGGGTGCTTGCCGATCTTCTCGTACATGACCGGCTGCGTGTACGTGGGCTCGTCGCCTTCGTTGTGGCCGTAGCGGCGGTAACCGATCAGGTCGATCAGCACGTCTTCGCCGAACGTCTGGCGGTAGGCCAGGGCCAGGCGAATGACCGACAGGCACGCCTCGGGGTCGTCGGCGTTGACGTGGAAGATCGGGATATCGAAGCCCCGGGCCAGGTCGCTGGAGTAGCGCGTCGAGCGCGACTCGCGCGGCGTCGTCGTGAAGCCGATCTGGTTGTTGACGATGATGTGGAGCGTGCCGCCGGTGCGGTAGCCGTCCACGCGGGCCAGGTTCAGCGTCTCGGGGACGACGCCCTGGCCGGCGAAAGCCGCGTCGCCGTGGATCAGAACGGGCAGCACCGCCTTCGGGTCGCGCCGGATCGTGGCGCTGGAGAAATCGGTCTGCCGGGCCCGCGCCATCCCCTCCACGACCGGGTCCACGAACTCGAGGTGGCTCGGGTTGGGGACCAGCGTGACGTTGAGCGGCTCGCCGGACAGGGTGGCGTAGGTGCCCTCGGCGCCCAGGTGGTACTTCACGTCGCCGGTCGTGCCGAAGCCGGCGTGGGCGCCTTCGAACTCCGCGATGATCGCCGAGTAGGGCCGGCCGACCACGTGCGTGAGCACGTTGAGGCGCCCGCGGTGCGCCATGCCGATGATGACATCTCGGACGCCGGCCACTGCCGCACGCTCGATCGCCTGATCGAGCATCGGCACCAGCATGTCGTTCCCCTCGATCGAGAAGCGCTTCTGTCCGAGGTAGGCGCGGTGCAGGAACTGCTCGAGCGCTTCGACTTCGCTGAGGCGCCGGAGCAGCCGCAGCTTCTCGTCGGCCGTGAGGGGGCGACGGTACTCGCCCGACTCGATCGCCCGACGCAGCCACTCTCTACGGTCGGGCTGCTCGAGGTGCTCGAACTCGTAGCCGATCGAACCCGTGTAGATCTCGCGGAGGCGGGCGATGGCGTCGGCCATGGTCGCGCCGGCGCCTTCGATCCCGAGCAGCGATGCAGGCAGCGCTTCGAGATCTGCCCAGGTGATCCCGTGGAATTCCGGGGAGAGCATCGGGTGTCCGACCGGCGGACTCCCGAGGGGGTCCACCTTCGCCGCCAGGTGGCCGTGCAGTCGGTAGGCGTCGACGAGCGCGGCCGCGGCGACCGCCGTCCGGAGCTGCGCCTCGGTGACCCCCGGCGCCGCGGTGGCGACACCTTCCGCCGTGATCAGCCCGGCGTCCGCCGCGCCACCCGCGGCGAAGAACCTACGCCACGATTCATCCACAAGTGCCGGGTTCTGCAGGTAGCGGTCGTAGAGTTCCTGCACATACCCGGCATTGTAGGTATCGAAAAGATTCGCCCGTTCCACGACTGTCTTCCCGTTTGTGGCCGCGTCCTCACGGCTCTGTGTATACCCCGCCGCCGGGACGTTGCTCCTTGCGCGGCGCCCGGGAGGATCCGGGGCCGCTCACGTCCGAGAGGCGGCGGGATAATATGCGACTTGCAGGCGCAAAGTCCAGCCGTCGTCGGGCGGACGGGAACGGGTCGGATCAGCGCTTCGGGAACGAGTACGTCAGCGCGAGCGTGATCCGCGTGAACCTCACGGTGCTGGGTTCGTCGAACGTCAGTCCCGAGTCGGTCCGGAACGAGTCGTTCCCGTCGAACGGATTGCCGAGCGCCATCGTCGCGACCTCCGCCCGCAGGCCGAAGTTGCGGGTCGCGCGATACTGCACGCCGATCGAGGTGGTGCCGCCCCACCGGAAATGCGTGGCATCGGTGCTGAGGATCTCGTCGTCATCGTCTTCGTCGAGGCTCCACCAGGTGCCGGTGATCCCGGCCGCGACGTAGGGTGCGAACCGGCGCCGCGGGTCGAAGAGGAACCGCATCAGTTCCAGGCTCAGGACGTAGGCGCTCAGGTCCGCGACGTCGTCCTCGTCGAATATCTCCGAGTCGGTGCCGGTGTCGTCCCTGAACTCGATCTCCGACGGCGACCAGGTGAATCCGAGGCGCACGCCCGTCTTGTCCCAGAAGAACCCGCCGACCGAGAGTCCGAGCGCGAGCGCGGTCTTGGCCGTGACTTCCCG
>VSDC01000379.1:0-2820 GCA_047459275.1 Gemmatimonadota bacterium | reverse complement strand
GGCCCCGCCTGATCTCCTTCCGCATGCCCTTCTCCCGCTTTCGCTCCCGCGACACCGTCGAATCTTGCAACCCCCGGGCCGCGTCCCGCCGTTGCGCGCGATCTACTATTGTTTTAGTTTGTCGCAGCGACGGCTGACCGGGACCGCCGCACCCCCGCCGCCGCGTGCGCATCGAACGTCGCGGACACGTCGCGTGCGGGATCATGGCCCACCCCGCCGCGCACCACATGAAGCCCGACCGAGGAGGAAGGCACCATGCGCTCCACCCGCTGGCTCGTTCCCGCTTCCGTCCTCTCGCTCGCCGCCTGCGGCGCCGGCGATGCCGGTTCCGCCCTCGAGACGATCCGCCTCGAGGCCGTCCAGGAGCTCCGCATCGGCAGCGTCGACGACCCGGGCACCTACCTCACCCGGTTCGACCACCTCGTCGTCGCCCCGGATGGCCGGATCTATACGGCGCATGACCAGGAGAAGCTGATCCGCATCCATGACGCGGAAGGGCGCCGGATCCGGACGATCGGCCGCGAGGGCTCCGGCCCCGGCGAGTTCCGTCGCCTGGACGCGCTGGGCCTGCTCGGCGACACGCTCTGGGTCTTCGACTCGGGAAACACGCGATTCGGCTACTTCACGCTGGACGGCGAGCTGATCCGACACCGCCTGGTCACCATCGACCTGGGCGGGCCGGACCGCAACCCGCCGAGACCGAAAGGGCACTTCAGCGACGGCACGATCCGCGGCGAGCCGCCGGCGTGGTCGGCGGAAGTCGTCGCCGGCCGGATCACCGAGACGCCGATCCTCCGCGTCGACGAGAAGGGTACTCCGCTCGACACCGTCGCCATCCAGCACTGGGTCAACACACCCTCGGCATCAGGGACCCGGATCAGCCCGACGGGTGGGGGATCTACGCGGAGCAACCGTACTCGGACACGCGATTGGCGCGCATCGCGCCGTTCGCGACGGAAGTCGTCTATGTGGACCGCCTCGCCGTGCGGGCCCCTGCGCCCACGTTCCGCGTGACCCGGCTCACCTTCGACGGCGACACCGTCTTCACGCGGGCGTACCCGTACACGCCCCGTCCGATCGACCCGGCGCAGGTCGACGCCTTCGTCTCCGAATGGGCCCAGATCATCTCCCGGTTCCCGATCCCCAACTCGCCGACCGCGGCGACCCTCGAGAGGTGGGTCCGGGACGCGCTGTATCTTCCCGCCCACCAACCGACCGTCTCCGAGGCGGTCCTCGGTTACGACGGTTCCATCTGGCTGAGGCGCGAATGGCAACGCGGCGCCGACACGACCGACTGGCTCGTCCTCGACTACCTGGGCGAGCCGATCGGCACCGTCGCGTTGCCGGGCCGGCTGACCGTCCTGGCGGCCACCCGCGACGCCGTCTGGGGGCAAGAGCTGGACGACCTCGACCTGCCCTACATCGTGCGCTACGCCGTCCGGCCGGCCGGCGGCCTCGTGGCCGGCCGGTGAGCGCCGCAGCACCCCAACCGAGGAGGCAAGACAAGAGATGACGCCATTGCAACGTCGGCCGCGCGTCCCACCCGTGACGCTGCCCGCCCTTCTCGCCCTGGCCCCCGCCCTCGCCCTCGCCGCCTGCGGCGCCGGCGACCGGCCCGGATCGGCTCCCGTCGTCCGCGACAGCGCCGGGATCACCATCGTCGAGAATTCCGCGCCGACCTGGCACCCGGGCGAGGAATGGACGGTCGTCGCCGAGCCGGAGGTCGAGATCGGCGTGCTCGACGGGGAGGCGCCGTACCAGCTCTACCGGGTCGCCGGCGCGGTCCGCCTCTCCGATGGCCGCATCGTGATCGCCAACGGCGGCTCGAACGAGCTGCGCTACTTCGCCCCCGACGGCCGACACGTCCGCTCCGTCGGCCGCGAAGGCGACGGGCCCGGCGAGTTCCGGTTCATCGGAAGGATCCTCCGCCTGCCAGGCGATTCGGTCCTGGTCTCGAACCTGATGCCGCCGCGCCACTCGCTCTTCGACGAACAGGGCACGTTCGTCCGGACGGTCGACCCGGCGGGCGGGATGTCGGACGGCGCGGCCCCGCCGCTCGCCCTCTTGGCCGGCCTGCGGGCGCCGCCGGTCGCGGGGAGACTGGCGAACGGCACCTTCGTGGCCCAGGCATCCATCGAGTCGGGGGGCCCACCGAACGGTCTCTCGCGCCCACCCACGGTCGTGCTCCTGATCGCGCCCGGCAGCGGCGTCGCGGACACCATCGCGAGGCTCCCCGGCACCGAGCGTGACATCCGCATCCGCCAGCAGGACGGCCGGATCGCGGGCGTCGAGATGCGACAGGTCCTCTTCGGCCGCTCCTCGCACCTCGCCGTCGCCGCCGACCGCATCTACGCCGGCGCGAACGACACGTACGAGATCGGCGTCTACGTCCCTGGAGCGGGCCTGACTCGACTGATCCGCCGCACGCGCCCCAACCGACCGCTCACGCAGGCGATCATCGACGAGGTCCGTCGCCGCAACCTCGAGAACGCGCAGGATGAGAACACGCGGCGCGCGATCGAGCGCCAGTTCGCCGAGGCGACGTTCCCCGAGACCATGCCCGCGTACGCCGACCTCGAGGCGGACGCCGCCGGCCGACTGTGGGTCAAGGACTACGTCGTCGGGGGCGAGGAGAACCGCTGGGACGTCTTCGAGCCCGACGGCCGCTGGCTCGGCACCGTCGTGCTCCCGCGGGGACTCGACCCGACCGAGATAGGAGAGGATTACATCCTTGGCATCGTGCGCGACGATCTCGGCGTGGAGCGCGTCCGCGTCCACCGCATCGAGAAGGGAGGATGAACATTGCCTCGCGCCACCCCG
>VSDC01000378.1:0-2825 GCA_047459275.1 Gemmatimonadota bacterium | reverse complement strand
AGGAGGTCGCAACCGGCGGCGGCCGCGAGCTGGAGCGCGGGGACGTCGCAATCGGGGATGAAGAGCGCACCCCGCTCGCGGGCGTAGCGGCCGACCCGGGCATAGAGGTCGTCCGGCAGCCCGCGGCAGATGCTACCGCAGCACGCGACCCAGGCGGGCTTCGCCCTGTCGATCTCCTCGAGGGTCGTGGCCAGGAGGCGCTCGCCCTCCTCCTCGGACAGGACTGGGCCGCGTGGGTTGAGGAGCAGATCCCGTCCCTCGGCGGCGGCGTGCACGCCCACGAAGATCCTGGTCTCGCCCGCGATGGGCACCGCGCGGAGCGAAACGCCTTCCCTCCTCAGATCCTCTTCGAGCTCACGGCCCGTTCGACCGCCCAGCGGCGCGACGGCGCGGGCGTCGCCGCCCAGCGCCCGGGCCGCGCGCACCACGTTGATCCCCTGTCCTCCCGGTCGACGCCGCGGCGCCTCCAGCCGGTTGGCGTCGTTCCACCGGAGCGATTCCGCTTCGAAGAGCAGGTCGAGGGACGGGTTCGGCGTCAGCGTCAGAATCACGTTCGTTTGTCACGTCTTCCGGTTCGCACGGGAGAGTAACTCCGGGATCGGCGCGGGGACCAGACCCGGGCTCGGGTGGGTGCGGCGCCCGTCTTCATGATGAGGCAGCCGGTCCCGGGCCAGCCCCGGGGGGTGGCCGCAGGTGGAGGGCGGGAGTTATATCGGAAGGCACGATGCGAGGCCCGCCCGGGTCGAGGTGGATGCGACGGGTGGGGTGGTGGCAACGGGGGTGCGGTGACGACGGGGAGTCGCGGCCCCTGGGTGCGTCGACGTCGACGGGGTGCGTCGGTGGCGATCGGGCGGGCGCCGGCCATGCGAAACGAAGCCCGGCTCGTGCCGCATCGGGGCGAGTCGGACAGAGAAGATTGGCGAACGGAAATGTCGACCATATCGCGGGATGCGTTGCGTGCCTGGTTCCTGGGGCCGCGCGCGGAGAATGCCGAGTTGTTCGAGCGCCTCGTGACCGAGGCGCTGCGGGACCACGTCTTCTGGCGTCGCAACTACCACCCGGAGGACGGGTTCACGATCCGGGAGCACGACAAGCGGAGCGAGGGCTATGAGGAAGCCGTCGCCACGCTGACGCAGGAGCTGATGGGGCTGCTGGCGGAGCTGAAGCGGGGCGTGCCGTTCTTCAGCGGCCGCTACAAGGGCCACATGAGCTTCGAGCAGACGATCGCCAGCCAGATCGGCTATTTCGCGGCGATGCTCTACAACCCGAACAACGTGGCGATCGAGGCTTCGCCGGTGACGACGCGGCTGGAGCTGCAGGTCGCCGCCGACCTGGCGCGGATGATCGGCTACGACCCGGCGACGTCGTGGGGCCACCTCACGTCGGGCGGGACCGTGGCGAACTTCGAGGCGATCTGGATCGCGCGGAACATCATCTACTTCCCGCTCGCGGCGCGGGGGGCGGCGGACGAGCTCGGGATCGAGCCGGAGGTCGAGCTCCCCGACGGGAGCATGGCGCCGCTGAGCCGGCTGGGTCTCTGGGAGCTCGTCAACATCAGGAACGGCGCGGCCCTGGACCTTTTCGATGCCGTGCGGAAGGCGGCGCCGCCCGCCGATGTGCGCCGGGCACTGGAAGCGCACACGCTCGCGACGCTCGGCTACCAGCGGTACATGGAGCGCCTCACGAAGGCGTTCGGCGATCCGCTCCCGCCCAGCGTGGTGCTGGTGGCCGCGACGGCGCACTACTCGTGGGAGAAGATCGTACGCGCGCTTGGGATCGGGTCCAACCAGCTCGTGTTCATCCCCGTCGACACGCACTTCCGGATGGACCCGGACGCGCTCTGGGAGAAGGTGCGGGATCTGACGTCCCGGCGGGTGCCGATCCTGGCGTGCGTGAGCGTGTGCGGGACGACGGAGGAGAGCGCGGTCGACCGGCTCGACCAGGTGCTGGAGGTGCGACGTCGCGCGGAGCGCGAGCTCGGGGTCACCTTCCACATCCACTCGGACGCGGCGTACGGCGGGTACGCGGCGGCGGTGACGTGGAAGGCGGACGGGACGCGACGCAGCGCGGAAGAGATCCGGGCCGCGACGGGGCTGGACTGGCCGTCGGACGCCTGGGTCCGCTCGATCGAGGCCCTCGGCCAGGCCGATTCCGTCACCGTCGATCCGCACAAACTGGGATACGTTCCGTACCCGGCGGGCGCATTCCTGCTGCGGGACCGGCGGGCGCGCGAATTGGTGGCCATCGATCCGCCCTACCTGCTCCCCACGCAAGGTCTCGCCTCCGCCGAGGACCTGTTCCTGGGCCGCTTCATCCTCGAGGGCTCCAAGCCCGGCGCCGCCGCGGCGGCCGTGTGGCTGAGCCACAAGGTGCTCCCGCTCGATGAGCGCGGTTACGGCTACCTCATCGAGAGGACGGTCAGCGGCGCGCGTCGGCTGCACGCCGCGCTGCGCGGAGCCGACCTGGCCCCGTTCCGCATCGTGCTCCTCCCCGAGCCGGACATCAACATCGTTTGTTACGTGCTGCACCACCCGTCGCTCGAGACGCTCCAGGCGTTGAACGAGTTCAACGAGCGGGTCTACGAGAGGATGAGCCCCAACCGGCCGGGCGCCGCGCCGGACTACATCATCACGCGCACGCGTTTCCAGAGCCCGATGTACGATGGCGCGATCGAGCCGCTGCTGGACGCGCTCGGCGTGTGCACGGTGGAGGAGTGGCGGGCGAGCGGCGCCGCGGGGCTGGTCGTGCTGCGGTCCACGGTCATGGACCCCTTCCTGGCGGACCCGCCGCCGGCGCCGGATCACGTGAGCGGGTTCGTGCAGGCG
>VSDC01000377.1:0-2829 GCA_047459275.1 Gemmatimonadota bacterium | reverse complement strand
CGCGGCGCGAGGTCGGGGAGCGCGACATGGTGAGGAGCATCGAAGCCGCACTCACCGCCGCGATCGACTACCAGCTCTGGGTCCGGGAGGTGGCGAGGGGCCAGCGCGACGCCTTGTCGTGAGGGGCGCTTGATCGAGAGGACGCCCAGTCGTGAGGCGATCACCCCGAGGCCGGGACGAGGGTGGTGTCGAGCGCTTCGATCTCGGCGGCGATGCGACGCGTCTGCTCGCTCGGACTCGCGGCGACCGGCGCCGTGACCCGCTCGCCCGCGGCGCCGCGCTCGAGGTCGGAAAGGAGCTCTTCCGCCTGGCCGAGCAGCCGACCGAGGCCATGCCGGCCCGCTTCGGCGATCGCCCGGCGTAGCCGGTCGCCCGCGAGGTCCGACCGCCCCACGTAGGCCGCGACCCTCGCGAGATCCAGCAGGGCCTGGACCCGGGTGGCCGGCACCGCCGTCCGCTCCGCCACGATGCCGTGGCAGCGTTCGGCTGCGGTGTACAGGCCCAGTTTCGTGAGGGCGAGGCCGAGCGTGCGCAGCACCAGGTGACGCTGCTCGGCGTCCACCGTCCGGGGGAGTACGAGCCAGCCGAGCTCTACCGCGCGGTCGGGATCGCCGGCGTCGAGCTCGGTCCGGCACAGACCTGCGAGCGCCGTCGCCGTGCAGAGCGCGTCCGACCGGTCCTGGCCGCGATCGAGGAGCTCGCCGTAGACGCGTCGCGCGTCGTCGAAGCGCCCCTCCTCCCGATACGCCGCCGCCAGGCCGTCCATGGAGCGGCACCACTGCTCCGCAGCGTCCAGCGTGCGCGACAGCTCCACGGCGACGCGATACGATTCCGTCGCTTCCGGCCACCGGCGGAGGGCCCGCAGGACGCGGCCGAGGAGGCGGTGGGCGATCACTCTTTGCGGCGTCAGTCCATAGGCTTCGGCGAGCTGCAGCGCGGTGCGGTAGAACTCCTCGGCGCCGTAGAGGTGGCCTCCCTCCTCGAGCACTTCGCCCATGTCGAGCGTCGCAGCCGTGACGGCCAGGGGCGTCCGCTTCCCGATCTGATGGAGGAAGCGCGCGAGGCGGCTCCGCTCAGGGTCGTTCGCGGGGAGGACGCCCAACTCTGCGCGCACCGCCTCGACCTGGCGTTGGAACGACGGGGCCGGGACCCGCTCGATCCCGCGCGTCGCCAGGCGGCGTACCGGACGGAGCGCGAGGAACCGGAGCCGGACTCTCCGTACCAGATCCGTGTCTCGCTCACGGCCCTCGAGGTCCCGGAGCACGGGCCAGGCCGGGATGGCGCGATCACGCGGCGGGCAGGGAAGGGGAGCGATTCGGTCGTAGCGGGCCATCGGGCGTCATCCGAGGGTCGAGACTCGCCTGTAGGCGCCGTCGCCGGGGATCTCGGCGAGGAAGAGGTCCATCGCACGGTCGATGCCGCGAGAGGTGCGCAGCGGCGTGGGCCTTCCGCCGACCGTCGCCTTGATCGCCCTGCGAAAGGCCGCGCCCGATGAGTACCCGAGCTGCACCGCCACCGATTCCACGCTGCGGCCCGGCTCCTGGAGCCAGCGCAGCCCGTGGAGGACTCGCAGCCAGAGGAGCAGGCGACCCGGCGTGGGGAGCCCCCAGTGCTCGCAGCGACGCTCCAGCGTGGAGACGGAGATGCGGAACGTGTCCGCGAGGTCGGGCACCTGGACGTGCTCCGGGATCCGCGCGGCGGCCTCGCAGACCAGGGACCGCGCCGCCTCCGAGATCCGGCCGCGCAGTCGCTCGTCGATGGCGGGCACGAGGGGGTCGATGAGAGCCGGCTCGAGCAGCTCGGTCACGAGCTGCCGGTCGCCGGCATCGCGCGAGAAGATCACTTCCGCCGCGCCGGCTTTCCCCAGGCGGTACAGATCCCTCCCGTCCGGGTCGCCCCATACGAGAATCGGGGTGAGCGGGAAGCGCTGTGACAAGCGCAAGACCCGCAGCACCCCGTCCTTCCTCGATTCTGCGTGGAGGTCGACGATCGCGACCCGGACCGGCGTCAGCCGCACGAGCCGATCGAGGTCACGCCAGTCGCGCGCCCATTCGATGTTGTTCGGGCGCACGGCGGCGGCCAGGTTGTCACGGTCGGCGTGGTCGGGCAGGAGTGCGGCGATCAAGGCCATGGAGCGGCTCCGGCCAGAGACGCGCCATGCTGCTCTCGATCCCTAGTGTAGGCCCGCCCTCCTGCGACCGCAAGGAACCCTCCGCGGGCTACGCCGAGACCTCCAGCGCTTCGCCCCGCTTCGCCGTCGCCGCCGCCATGTCGACGACGCCGGCCTCCAGCCACACGTGCTCGCCCGCCAGGATCTGCTGCGCCACGCGGTACCGGAACACGTCGTCGTTCTTCGCGACCGCGCGGAAGTGCTGGGCGATGCGACGGCGTGCGCCGCGGCAGAACAGGTCCGCCATCACCAGCGGGCCCTCGTCGCCCGGGTTCTCACGGACGAGCTCCTGCGCCCGGATGCACGTGGCCGCGATCGCGAAGATCTCCGCCCCCACGTCCACGAGCCGGAAGAGGATCGACTGACGCTTCTCCAGCTTGGGCCCCAGGCGCGCCATCTGGAACGCCAGCGTCCTGGCCAGCTTGCGCGCCGCACGGTCCGCGTAGCGGAGGTGCTTCGCCAGTCGGCCGAACTCGCCGTACCGAGGCCAGTGGCCCCAGCCGACCATGTTGCCGGCCACCCAGCCCGCCATGTGGAGCCCGAGCCCGACCGCGTCCTTCGCTTTCGCGCCGAGCGGCGCGTCCGGGTCGAGGACCGCGCCCGCCCGCTGGAGGTGCGGATCGACCGCCTCGCGCGCGATGAACAGACGCATGATCTCG
>VSDC01000376.1:0-2830 GCA_047459275.1 Gemmatimonadota bacterium | reverse complement strand
CCGGCGCCCTCGAGCAGGACGCGGACCTCGTCATGTTCCTCTACCGCCCCGAGCGTTATATGACTCCGCAGGAGGCGGAAGAGAAGGGGCTCGTCGGGAAGTCGGAGCTGATCATCGCGAAGCAGCGGAATGGCCCCACGGGGGTCGTGGAGCTGTATTTCAGGAAGGAGAGCACGAGGTTCGAGAATTTCACGTCGAGGGAGGGACCGTAGGGGGAATGGGGTCTCAGGTCTCAGGTCCTAGGTTTTGGGTTTTGGGTGTTGGGTTCTTGGGCGGAAAAGCTGACGTGTGAGCCGGAAGGCGCCGGCCGGTGGAGCGCCCGATGCCGGAAGCGGCGGCCGAGAGCGGTGAACGTCGTCGACGCCCGGGCAACGGCGAGGCGGAACGTGGCGAGGTGTCCTGGCGGCCGCAGATCCACGCCCTCGATGTCCGTCGCCCGCCGTGACCCGGCGCCCGCGACCCGACACCGGATCCTGCCAGCGGATCCCCGCTGCCGATCACCCAATCCCAAGTACCCAAGACCTGAGACCGAGGACCTAAGACCTGGGAAGACCTAGCACCTTGGACCTGACACTCCACATTCGCCCCTGATCCTAACCCTTTCTCCGGTGTACCACCCACCATGCCGAAACTCAAGACCGTCTTCTACTGCACCGAATGCGGGAACGAGAGCCCGAGGTGGGCGGGGCGGTGCCCTGCGTGCCAGGCGTGGAACACGCTGGTCGACGAGCCGACGGCGCGGAAGGCGCGTAGCGGAGGGCGGGGCGGACGCGGGGCGACGCGGGCGTCCGGCGAAGGCGCAAGGCCGGCGCGGCTGGCGGAGGTCGAAGGCACGGGTGCCGAGCGGTGGCACACGGGGCTGGACGAGTTCGACTTCGTCCTGGGTGGTGGCGTGGTACCGGGCTCGCTCGTGCTGGTGGGCGGCGAGCCGGGGATCGGGAAGAGCACGCTGTTGCTCCAGGTCGCGGCGCGGCTCGAGGCGGCGGGCCGGCCGGCTCTCTACGTGTCGGGCGAGGAGTCGGGGGCCCAGGTCCGGATGAGAGCCGACCGGCTCGGCAGCGGCGCTGCCGACGTCCTCTTCCTCGGCGAGACGGAGCTCGACGCGATCCTGGCGCGGGCCGACGAAGTGAAGCCCGCGGCACTGTTCGTCGACTCGATCCAGACGGTGTTCACACCGGATCTGGAGGGAGCGCCCGGCAACGTCAGTCAGGTCCGCGAGTGCGCGGCCCGGCTCCAGCGTTACGCAAAGGAGAAGGGCACCGCGGTCTTTGTCGTCGGGCACGTGACGAAGGACGGGATGGTCGCGGGGCCCAAGACGCTCGAACACGTCGTGGACACGGTCCTCTACTTCGAGGACGCGGGGAGCCTCGACCATCGGGTGCTGCGGGCGACGAAGAACCGCTTCGGCGGCGTCGACGAGATCGGGGTGTTCCGGATGACGCAGACGGGGCTCGTCCCGGTCGAGAATCCCTCGGAGCTGTTCCTGAGGGAGCGGACGCTGGGCGTGAGCGGCTCCGCCGTCGTGGCGACGATCGAGGGGACGCGGCCGCTCCTGGTCGAGGTGCAGGCGCTGTGCACGAAGGCGAGTTACGGCGCGCCGCAGCGGGTGAGCACGGGGTTCGACCGCCAGCGCCTCGCCCTGCTCCTCGCGGTCCTGGAGAAGCGCGCGGGGATCGCTTTCGGGCAGCTCGACGTCTTCCTGAACGTCGTCGGCGGGGTCCGGCTGGTGGAAACCGCGGGTGACCTGGGTATTGCCGCGGCCCTTGCGTCGAGCGTCTTCGATCGGGAAGTTCCCGGCGACGCGGTGTTCGTCGGCGAGGTCGGCCTGGGCGGCGAGCTTCGCGCGGTCGGTCAGGTCGAGCGGCGCCTGGTCGAGGCGGCGCGCATGGGGTTCCAGCGCGCCTACCTCCCGCGCCGTGCGGTGCCGACGGGGTGGGACAAGGGCCAGAACGGGCGCCTCGAGCTGGTGCCCGTGGCGACCGTGGGCGAGTTGATGGAGCGGTTGTTCAGGTAATGGGTGGGGTCGAAGAAGGGCGAGTCCGCGCGGCGGTCGTCGTTGCGGCGGGCGGCACGGGGCGGCGGATGGGCGGCGTGCGGAAGCAGTACGCCGAGCTCCTGGGCGAGCCGATCCTGCTACACTCGATCCGGCCGTTCCTCGCGCACTCCTCGATCGTCAGCGCGGTGGTGGCGCTCCCGCCGGACGACGCGGCCGATCCGCCGTCGTGGCTCACCGGCCTGGATGAACGCGTTACAGTGGTTGCAGGCGGCGCCGAGCGTGGCGAGTCGGTGCACCGCGGGCTGCAGGCGGTCCCCGATTCGGTGGACGTCGTCCTCGTCCACGATGCCGCCCGGCCGCTGGTCACGACCGAGGTGATCGACCGCGCGCTCCGGGAAGCCGCGACCGGCGTCGGAGCGGTGGTCGGCGTGCCCGTCACGGACACGCTGAAGCAGGTCGACGCGACGCGACGGGTCGTGGCCACACCTGATCGGAGCGTGCTCTGGGCGGCGCAGACTCCGCAGGCGTTCCCGCGTACGTTGCTGCTGGAGGCGTACGAGCGGGCGGAGAAGGAGGGCTTCCGCGCCACGGACGACGCCGCGCTGGTCGAGCGATACGGGGGGACGGTCGTCATGGTCGAGGGGGCGCCGGACAATCTGAAGGTCACGCGGCCTGCGGACCTGATCGTCGCGGAGGCGCTGCTGCGGGCCCGGATCGCAGCCGGCGCATGAGGCGAGTCCCCTTCGGCCGGCCGTCGGATTACGCGACCCACGCGCCCGAGGTGGTCGACCACCTTCGGCACAGAGGGCTCATCGCATACCCGACTGAGACTGT
>VSDC01000375.1:0-2843 GCA_047459275.1 Gemmatimonadota bacterium | reverse complement strand
CCGCGTTCTCCCGCGCCACCTCGAGCGCATCCGCCGAAACGTCCGTCGCGACGACCCGGGCGAACGGCCCTTCTTTCGCCAGACTCAGCGCGATCGCGCCCGAGCCGGTCCCGATGTCTACCGCCGTCAGCCCGGCCGCCCCCGCGCCCGCCCCCTTCTCCGCCCACGCGAGAACCTCGCCGACCAACACCTCGGTCTCCGGGCGCGGGATCAACACCCGTGGGTCCACGTGCAGTCGCAATTCCCGAAACTGCACCTCACCCAGGATGTACTGCAGCGGCTCCCGCTTCACACGGCGCCGCACGAGCCGCCGGAACTCCTCTTTCTCCGCCTCGACCAGCGGCCGGTCGTGGTGCAGATACAGCTCCAGCCGCGTCAGCCCGAGCACGGAGGCGAGGAGCAGCTCCGCCTCCAGGCGCGCGTTCTCTATCCCTCGCTCCGCCATGTAGTCGGCGGCCGCGCGGGCGATCGCCATCACCGTGTCGGCCACGGCCCGTCACTCACGCCGCCGGCGAGGCCTCCAGCTGCTCGGCCTCCCGGGCCAGTTTGAGCGCCTCGATCAGCTCGTCCAGGTCCCCGTCCAGCACTTCCTGCAGCCGGTACAGCGTCAGCCCGATCCGGTGGTCCGTCACCCGCCCCTGCGGGAAATTGTAGGTCCGGATCTTCGCCGATCGATCCCCCGTCCCGACCTGCGCCCTCCGCTCCCGCGCCCGCTCCGCCTCCTGCTCCGCGATCTTCATGTCCAGGAGACGGCTCCGCAGCACCTTCAGCGCCTTCGCCTTGTTCTTGTGCTGCGACTTCTCGTCCTGGCACGTGACCACGATCCCCGTCGGGATGTGCGTGATCCGGACCGCCGAGTCCGTCGTGTTCACCGACTGGCCGCCGGGCCCCGAGGACCGATAGACGTCGATCCGCAGATCCTCGTCACGGATCTCGACGTCGACTTCCTCCGCTTCGGGAAGCACAGCGACCGTCGCCGCCGAGGTGTGGATCCGGCCCTGGCTCTCCGTCACGGGCACCCGCTGGACGCGATGCACCCCCGACTCGTTGCGGAGATCGCCGTACGCGTCCTTCCCACGGACCACGAAGACGACCTCCTTGTACCCGCCGAGTTCGCCCTCGGACACGTGGACCAGCTCGACCTTCCAGCCCCGGTGCTCCGCGTAGCGCGTGTACATGCGGAAGAGGTCGCCCGCGAAGAGGCCCGCCTCGTCGCCGCCGGTACCGGCCCGGATCTCGACGACCGCCGCCCGGTCCGCGAGCGGATCCCGCGGCACCAGCATGCGACGCACCTGCTCCGCCAGCGCCGACGCCTCCGCCTCCAGCGCCTCGATCTCCGCCCGGGCGAGCTCCACCAGCTCCGCGTCATCGCTCGTCCGCTCGACCTCGCGCGCCTCGGCGAGCTGCGCCTTCACGCGCAGGTACCGCTCGCCGGCCGCCGCGATCGGCGCCAGCTCGGCGTGCTCCTGCGCCACCGACCGGAGCTTCTCCGGATCCGAGAGCACCGCCGGGTCCGCGAGCCGCTTCTCCAGCTCCGCGAACCGCCGGACGACTTCCTGTACGCGCTCGTCTACTGCGATCACCTGACCCACACGTCAACGGCGAAAGAGCCGGGCGCAGGACCCGGCTCTCTGTTCAATCTCACTTCTCGGCCTTCTCGCCCCACTTCTTTTGGAACCGTTCCACGCGGCCCGCTGTGTCGACCAGCTTCTGCCGGCCCGTGAAGAACGGGTGACACGCCGAGCAGATCTCCACGTGCAGCTCCGCCACCGTGCTCCTCGTCTGGAACGTGTTGCCACACGCGCAGTGCACGGTGGCCTCTTTGTACTCGGGATGGATGCCCTGCTTCATCGCCGTATGCCTCGCCGAAAAAGGAACGGCCCTTGAGAACGAGGGCCTTTGCAAACCGTGGAAATATAGCCATTCTTCGGTTCGGAATCAACCCGAAACGGGATCCGCACACGGCCCCGCCACGCCGCCACCCGACGCACCCGCCCCGGTCCGAGCGAACCCATTCCTTCGGCCCTGTACGAGACTCTTGACATCGAACGTTGATTCGTCGGAGGTATGCGGTGGCGCTGCAACAGGCGAGGTGCGTATGGTCACTGTCGGAAGAGTCGTCGCGGCCGTAGCGGCGCTGGCGCTGGCTGCAGCCATCTCGCCGGCCCACGCCCAGACGCTTCGCGGGCAGATCGTCGAGGAGGGGACGAGCCGTCCCATCGAGGCCGCCATGATCTCATTGATCGACGAGGCAGGCAAGCGTGTGGGCTCCGCATGGAGCGACGCCTCCGGACGGTTCTTCCTACGCGCGCCCGGCCCCGGCGCGTACACGCTGCACGTTGAGCGGATCGGCTACGAGACGGCCGCCTCGCCCGTGCTCGAGCTAGCCGCCGGGCAAACGCTCGATTACCGCATGGAAGTCCCGACGCACCCCATCACGCTCGCCGAGATCACCGCCGTCGGCGACGACCGCCGCTGCGTCGTGCGCCCGGGCGAGGCGAGCGCGGAGACGGCGCGGGTGTGGGAGGAGGCGCGTAAAGCTCTCGACGCAACGGCGAGATCGGAGACGGAGCGAATGCTCCGCTTCGAGGGCGCCAGATACCGGCGACGGCTGGACCCGGACCGGCGCCGCGTCCTGGAGGAGACGCTGCGTCCGGTGTCAGGCTATTACCAACAGCCGTTCGTGAGTCCGCCTGCCGAGGAGCTCGCGACGGAGGGATACATACGCGCGGTGGAAGGCGGACGGTACTTCGACTTCTTCGCGCCGAGCGCGGAGGTCCTCCTCTCGGACTCCTTCGTCGAGCACCACTGCATGCGCCTGGTCGCCGGGCGGGGTGAGACCG
>VSDC01000374.1:0-2858 GCA_047459275.1 Gemmatimonadota bacterium | reverse complement strand
ACCGCGACGACTCCTATTCCGAGCAACCAACGCAATGCACGCACGAGCGCCTCCGCGCAATGACATTGAGATTCATTCTCAACAGCGACGGGAAGCTATTGCGGCCGACGAAACGCGTCAAGACCGGTTCCCGGCACACGGAGTGCAGCGACGGGCCGCCACGGCGGCGCACGACACGGGGCGAACGGTAGGCGGAAGGCCGCGTACACCCGCCGCGCGACCTTCCTCTCGGACCGGACGGCCGCTCGTCCGGAGGTTTCGCGTACGCGGGGGGACCGATGCGAACTGACAGGAGACGTCTTGCCGCGAGGCTGCCGCTGGCCCTGGTCGTACTCGCCCTGGTCTCGGCGATCGTCGTTCCGGCGGTGCTCCAGGTTCGCCAGACCCAGTATCGGCGTACCGTCACGGAAATCCTGCGCCCCGCGGCGGCAAGCATCGCGGAGATCCAGATCGCGATCGCCCTCGAGGCGGCGCACACGCGGGCGTACATGCTCACATCGGACCGCGGGTACGCGGAGGCGTACCAGGGAGCCCGCGCGCGCAGGCTCCATGCGGTGGA
The DNA here is from genome assembly GCA_047459275.1 of Gemmatimonadota bacterium. Classification (GTDB taxonomy): domain Bacteria; phylum Gemmatimonadota; class Gemmatimonadetes; order Longimicrobiales; family RSA9; genus CALBZE01. Next base: position 2,299 of record VSDC01000374.1, on the reverse strand, counting down.
AGATCTCGTGCAGTCGATGCGCCTCGTCGGCCCCGCGGAATACGCATTGGCGCTGCGGATCCGGGACCAGGCCCGAGAGGTGACCAGCCCCATGGACTCGCTCTACGCGGGGCTCATGACACCTCTGGAGTACCGGGACCGCCTCTCTCAGCAGCAGGAGCGTCTGGGACGGGTGATGGCGACCACGTACGCGCTGGCGCGCGATCTCGAAGCAGACATTGCCCGCTACGGCGCCCGGATCGTGCGGCTGGAGCGCGTCGGCGTGGGTGCCACCGCGGTACTCGTCCTCCTCGCCCTGGCCGCGGCGTTCCAGGTCGCGCGGCTCGCGCGGAACTATGGCGAACTGGTGGAGCGACTGGATGCGCGCGCCAGGCGGCAGACAGAGCTCCGCGAGACGGCCGCGGCGCTCAACGCGGGGGTGACGGAGGCGGAAGCCGCCGAGACCATCGCCGGGGGCGCCATGCGGAGCATCGGGGCGCTGGGCGCGTACGTCGAGCGCGCCGAGGCCCCCGGGCCCGGATTCGAGGTGGAGGTGATCGGAGTCGCGGGCGAGGGCACGCCGCCGCTCGGAACGCGGGTGCCGTACCCCGGATCCCTCACGGAAGCGCTCGTCGAGTCGCCCGACCCGTACCTACTCCACGAAGTCTCCGAGGTCGGCAGGCACATGGCGCCGTACCTGATCGAGCGATGCTCCGGATGCAAGGGGTTGATCGCGCCGATCGGCTTCGCTGAAACGGCCGTGGGCGCGCTGGTACTCCTGCGCTCTGCCGAGGACGAGCCGTTCTCGGCGGAAGAGGCTCTGTACGCCGCGTTCCTTGCCGACCTCTCGTCGACGACGTTCAGGCGGGTGGCGCTGACCGAAGCGGTCCGGGAGAGCGAAGAGCGGTTCCGCCAGATCGCCGATCACCTGCAGGAGTCGATCTGGCTGAGCGACCCCGGCTTCCGCGAGCTGCACTACGCGAACCCGGCATACGAGCGGCTCTGGGGCCGCGGGCCGGACGGGCGCCTGCTGTTGGTTACGGACCAATTGGAGGCAATACACCCGGACGACCGGGACACCGTGGCCGCGGCGTTCCGCGGCCTCCCGCAGGACGAATACGAGATCGAGTTTCGCATCGTTCGGCCCGATGGCCAGATCCGCTGGGTCCGGTCGCGGGCTTATCCGATCCGCAACGAACGCGGGGAGGTGTACCGGGTGGCCGGGATCACGGAAGACATCACCGAGCACAAGCTGGCGGAGCAGGAGCGTGAGAAACTACTCCAGCGGGCGGAGGAGGCCCGCGCCGAGGCCGAGCGGCGCCGCGACGAGCTGCAGCGGGTGACCGAGAGCCGAAACCGCCTCATGCGCGGCTTCGGTCACGATGTGAAGAACCCGCTCGGCGCCGCCGACGGCTTCCTCCAGCTCATGGAGGAGGGGGTCCTCGGCGAGCTCACGGAGAAGCAGCTCGAGAGCGTATCGAGCGCACGGCACTCGATCGGCGCCGCGCTCGACCTGATCGACCAGCTCCTCGAGCTCGCCCGCGCGGAGGTGACCGGGATCGAGCTCGAGATCGCGCCCACGGACCTGCGCTCGCTGGTGCGGGAGAGCGCCGAGGAGTACCGTGCCCAGGCGGAGTCGCAGGGGCTAGAACTCACCACGGAGGTCGCGGACGAGGTGCCGGTCATCGAATCCGACGCCTCGCGCATCCGTCAGATCATCGGCAACCTGCTCTCGAACGCGGTCAAGTTCACGGAGCGCGGGAGCGTGACCGTCCGCGCGGCGATGCGAGAGGGCGAGGGGACTCCCGGCCCGGGGCGGTGGGTCGCGATCGACGTCGTCGACACGGGGCCCGGGATCTCTCCGGAGCAGCAGCGCCGCCTCTTCCAGGAGTTCAGCCGGGTGGAGGAGACGGGCAAGAAGGGCACCGGGATCGGCCTGGCCATCAGTCGGCGCCTCGCCCGCGCGCTCGGCGGCGAGATCACCCTCCAGAGCGAAGTCGGCAAAGGGTCGACCTTCACGCTCTGGCTCCCGGCCGAGCCCACGGCCGCGCCTGCGGATATGCCGCGGCAGGCTGCGGATTGAGTCAGGGCTCGGGGCTCAGGGCTTAGGGCTCAGGGCTCAGGGATCAGGGCTCGGGGGTCAGGGGACGAGGTCCGTGCCGCATCCCTGCTCCCTGACCCCTGACACCTGAGCCCCGGCGGGGCGGGGCGGCGGCGGGGGTTGACAACTCCCGCGAGTCCCGGTTATGCTCCGAATAGACAACTGAGTCGTGGTGATTTGTCGCCGCTTGCCGCCACGTTAAACAAGGTGCTAAAGAGC
>VSDC01000373.1:0-2870 GCA_047459275.1 Gemmatimonadota bacterium | reverse complement strand
CGAGGCGAGTCCCGCGCGTTCTTCAAGGCATGGCGCTCTTCGACCTCCTGGCCGTATCGGGCGTGGGCGAGCTGCTGGACCGGAGCCCGTTCCTCGCCATCGCGACGCTCTTCGGGGCTGGCGTCCTGACGAGCCTGACGCCGTGCATCTATCCGATGATCCCGATCACGGCGGGGCTGATCTCGGGCGCCACTGCGGGCGCCCGGGAACGGCCGACGCGCCGGCGGGTGATCGGGCTGACGCTGACGTACGTCTCGGGGCTCGCGCTCCTCTATGCGACGCTCGGGCTCCTCGCCGGGCTTACCGGGACGCTGTTCGGCACGGTCTCTTCGAACCGGTGGGCGCTCTTCGCGATCGCCAACCTGCTGCTGCTCTTCGGGCTCGCCCTCCTGGACGTGATCCCGGTTTCGGCGCCCCGGCGGCTGGCGGCCTGGGCGGGGCGGTTGGGGGGTGGCTCGTATCCGGCAGTCTTCCTCCTCGGCGCGACGTCGGGCGTGGTCGCGGCGCCGTGCGGCGCGCCCGCGTTCGCCGCCGTTCTCACCTGGGTCTCGACCACGGGGAGCGCGGTCCTTGGCTTCATCTACCTCTTCGTCTTCTCGCTCGGGATGACCGCGCTGCTGATGGTCGTCGGGATCTCGTCGGGGGCGCTGTCCGCTCTGCCCCGCTCCGGCGCGTGGATGGTCTGGATCAAGCGCGCCGGCGGGGTGATCCTGCTCGCCATGGCCGAGTACTACCTCATCAAAGCGGGGATGGTATGGTGATCGACGAACGGAAGGATCGACGGGAGCACCGCGCCCGCTCGGGTGGTGGGCGGGCGGCGTCGCCTCAGGTCCCTGCGGCATCGACGTGGGGCCTCGTGGTACGACCGCGCACCTTCCCGGCATCACGGCGGCTTCTCGCGGGGTCGCAGCGCCTCGGGGCGTGTGCCCGCGCGGTCGTAGCCGCCGTCGTCTTCACGGCGATCGCGGCGACGCCCGGCGCGCTCCGGGCGCAGGACGCCGGGCTCCCCCTCGGCACGGTCCCCGAGGCGGTCGTCCTCGAGGACCTGGACGGCAACCCCATCGATCTCGGGGACTACATCGGCAAGAAACCGGTTCTGGTCGAGTTCTGGGCGACCTGGTGCCCGGTGTGCGCGGCGCTGCAGCCGAGGATCGAGGCCGCGCACCGCCGCTTCGGCGACGACGTCGCCTTCCTGATCGTGGCCGTGGGAGTCAACCAGAACCCGCGCCGCATCCAGCGGCACCTCGAGCAGCACCCGATGCCCGGGCTCCTGCTCTGGGACGGCCAGGGTCGCGCGGCGCGGGCGTTCCAGGCGCCGACGACGTCGTACATTGTCGTGCTCGACGCCTCTGGCCGGGTCGTCTACACGGGCACGGGCGAGGACCAGGAGATCGAGACCGCGGTCGAGAAGGCGCTGGCGGCGTCATGACCCGCGGCCGCGCGCGGGCCGGGCCGGACGGCGCCACGCCCGAGGGTGGGCGGGCCGCGACGGACGCCGGCCCCGCCTCCTGGCGGCGCCGCGCGCCCTCACGACCGCGCCTCCCGCCGCTTGCGCTCGGCCTCGACCATCGTCGCATCCCCGTACGTCCGCTGCATCCCCTCTCCCACGAGGCGCTTCTCCATCTGCTCGTCCAGCTCGGGGTACTTCCGTTTCAGCTCGCGGACGATGCGCGCGACGTTCTCCCCCCGCATGTGCTCGTCCATGTCGAACACGCCGCCGCGGAGCATCTCGTGCAGGAGGTCGCTGCGCGCCATGCTGTAGGCGGCCTGGCGTTTGTCGATGCTCGTCATTCGGTGGGTCCTCCGGATCTCGCGTCGCGGGCGAGGAGGGGCAAGAAGCGCACCGGGCCGGGACGCCGCCTCCCCGGCGGTGCGCCGGCGGGCCCCGCTGTACCAGGCCACCCGGTGAACCGTTGGACCCGGACCGCACGCACTTGAGCCCGGCGCGCCGACGGGCTTACCTTCCTGGCCCTCGTCCGGGAACGGGCCCGGCGGAAATCGGGTAATCCGGGGCGATCCGGGGGATCGTACGCAACGGACTCCACAGCGGGAACGATCGGTATGAGCCAAACCGTGAAGGCAGCACGGGCGCAGGAGGCCGCGCCCGGATCGATGGAGGGCCGGGGTTATCGTCCGCCCTATGCGTGGGCGGCGGTGGCAGGGCTGGCCGTCTTCACGTTGTACGCATGGACGCTCGCGCCGACCACCCAGTTCTGGGACACGAGCGAATACATCGCGACGGCGCACATCCTCGGCATTCCGCACCCGCCCGGCAACCCGCTCTTCGTGGTGCTGGCCCGGGCGTGGGAGCTGCTCCTCGCGCCGACGGGGTTGTCCGTGGCCGTGCGGATCAACCTCTTCAGCGCGACGATGAGCGCCGCGGCGCACGCTTTCTGGTTCCTCCTCGCGCACCGGATCCTCGCCTTCTACAGCGAGAACGAGCGCTTCCGCCTCATCGGCGCGGGCGTGGCGGTGCTCATCAGCGCCACCGCCTTCACGGTCTGGAACCAGTCGAACGTCAACGAGAAGGTCTACACGGTCAGTCTCTTCACCATCGCGCTCCTGTCCTGGCTCGCGTTCCGCTGGCGCGACAACCTCGGGCAGGGGAAGGACGACAACCTCCTCGTCCTCATGGTGTTCATCCTGGCGCTCTCCGTCGGGAACCACCTGATGGCGTTCCTGGCCGCGCCGGCACTGTTCCTCTTCATCCTGATGGTGCACCCCCGGGTGCTGCTCAACTGGCGCCTGTACGTCGCGGCGGCCGTGGTCGCGGTGGTCGGGCTGTCGATCCACCTCTTCCTCCCGCTGCGGGCGTCCCTCGACCCGGTGATCAACGAGGCGGACCCGAGCACCTGGGGAGCGCTGTGGGA
>VSDC01000372.1:0-2870 GCA_047459275.1 Gemmatimonadota bacterium | reverse complement strand
GATCGGCCTCCTCCTCGGGCTCGCCGGCCACGCCGTCGGCTGGCCGGTCGCGAGGGGCGGATCCAAGCGAATCGCGGACGCGCTCGTGGCACATCTCCGCGCGCTCGGCGGAGAGATCGAAACCGGCGCCCCCGTCCGCTCCATCGACGAGCTGCCTCCGACGCGCGCCCTGGTCTTCGACGTCACGCCGCGGCAGCTCATCGACATTGCGGGCCCCCGCCTCCCGGCGCGCTATCGTCGGAAGCTCCAGCGGTTCCGCTACGGACCGGGCGTCTTCAAGATCGACTGGGTACTGGACGGACCGGTGCCGTGGCGCTTCGAGGAGTGCAATCTCGCAGGCACTCTGCACCTCGGAGGCTCGTTCGAGGAAGTCTCGCGGGCAGAGCGGCTAGCGTGGGAGGGAGTCCACCCGGACCGGCCCTTCGTCCTGTTCGTCCAGCCGTCGAACTTCGATCGGACCCGCACTCCCGATGGGTATTACATCGCCTGGGCCTACTGTCACGTACCCAGCGGTTCGACGGTGGACATGACGGCCGCGATCGAGGCGCAGGTCGAGCGCTTCGCACCCGGGTTCCGAGACCGCATCCTGGCACGCAATACGATGACGACGGCGGAGCTGGAGCTGCACAATCCCAACCTGGTGGGTGGGGACGTGGCGGCGGGGGCGAACACGTTCCGGCAGCTCATATTCCGGCCCGTGCCGACGCTGGCGCCGTACCGGGCGGGCGTGAAGGGGATCTACATGTGCTCCGCGTCGACGCCGCCCGGCGGAGGGGTGCACGGCATGTGCGGCTTTCACGCCGCGGACGCCGTTCTCTCGGACTTCGACTGAGCCGACTTCGTCCCCACGTGGATCGCGGCGATCCCCATCGTCACGGGGACCCATCTCACATCGGTGAAGCCCGCCGCTTCCATGCGACGCGCGAGCTCCGCCGGCGGCGGGAACTGCAGCACCGACGCCGGTAGGTAGCTGTACGCGCTCCTGTGGCGGGAAACCACGCGCCCGATCCACGGCAGCACCTTGAGGAAATAGAAGAGGTAGAGCGCGCGGACCGGCGCGAAGGTCGGCGTCGTGAACTCGAGGATCACGAGCCTGCCGCCGGGCTTGAGGACCCTGGCGAACTCGCGGAGCCCCGCGTCCAGGTCCGCGAGGTTGCGCACGCCGAACCCGACCGTGGCGCCGTCGAAGACCTCGTCCGGGAACGGCATGCGCAGAGCATCGGCGCAGGTCGGCTCCACGGAGCGGCCTTTGATCTTGGGCAGGCCGCGCTCCAGCATCGGGAGGCTGAAATCGGTCGCCACGACCTGTCCGGCGAACCCCTGCCGGCCCGCCAGCTCGAGGGCGAGGTCGAGGGTCCCCGCGCACGCATCGAGGTAGCGGCCGTGCGCCGAACGCCCTTCCAGCAGCAGGTCCACCGCCCGACGGCGCCAGCGCCGGTCGATGTTCAGGCTCAGGACATGATTGAGCAGGTCGTATCGGGGGGCGATCGCCCCGAACATGCGGCGAACCGCAGCCGCCTTCTCCTCCGTGGGCGGCAGGACCTCCGGACCGGCCGAGGGAACCGACATCGCGTAAGTCGCTCCGTTTTCGTAAAATCAGGGGGCTGGAAGCTAGCCCGGCGACGTATGCCGATCAAGGCCGTGTCGCCGAAACCGGCGCACGGCCTTCTCCGTATGATTGGCCGGTTGCATCTCGGGACCTGTGCCGCGCGGCGAATTGGACTACTCGAAACTGACCGATCAGGAGGTGGTGGCTCAGGCTCGCGCAGGTCGCGAGACGGCCTACCGTGAGCTGATCGGCCGCTATGAGCGGCCGGTCTTCTCCATCATTTACCGCCTGGTCCGTGACCGTGAGCTGGCCGAGGATCTCGCGCAGGACACCTTCATCAAGGTCCTGAACGCGCTGGACCGGTACGATCCGAAGCAGAAGTTCAGCTCCTGGATCTTCAAGATCGCCCACAACACGGCCATCGACCGACTCCGCAAGCGCGAGGTCGACACTCTATCCCTCGACGGTTCCCCGAACGCCAGGACCGCGGATGACGTCGAGGCCACCCGTATCGTCGTAGCATCGACCGAAGAGTCGCCCGAGGAATACGCCGCCAGCCGGGAGATCGGCACCGAGATCGAGAGGGCGCTCGCAAGGCTGCGTCCGGAGTATCGAACGGCGATCATGCTCTGGCACATAGAGGACCGCCCGTACGAAGAGATCGCCGAGATCATGGAGATCCCCCTCGGGACGGTGAAGACCTTCATCCACAGGGCGCGCAACGAGTTACGGAAGCACCTAGCCCATTTGCGGGCGTGAAACCTCGAATGGCGAGCAACCGTAAGGACCGTACACCGTCAGCCTGGAGAAGCTGAGCTCGTGAGTACCGACGGCATGCTGCACCCAACGCCCGACCGGCTCGAATCCTACGTGGAGGGCGCGCTAGACGACTCGGAGCGGGTCGTCATCGAATCGCACCTCGTGACGTGCGCCCGGTGTCAGGCGGAAGTCGACGAATGGAAGGCGCTGTTCACGGCGCTCTCGTCTCTGCCGCGTTTCGCGCCATCCCCGGGGTTTGCGGATCGAGTCATGGCCGGTGTGACGGTGAAGCGGCCGCTTTCGGTCCGGGTGCTGGAGCTGCTCCGGCGGCTGATCCCGACCGGGACGGCTGGGTGGCTCCTGGTGACGGCGCTCCTCGCTCTCCCGGTGGTCGTGACCGGCAGCCTGTTGGCCTGGCTGCTCTCGCGGCCCGGCATCACGCCCTTGACGCTATGGCTGTTCGTGCGTGATCGCGTGAGCGACGGGATCATGTCGCTCGCGGGTCGGGCGAGCGCGTCGCTCCTGGAGAACAGCACGGCGCAACTGGTCTGGGAGTTCTTCC
>VSDC01000371.1:0-2898 GCA_047459275.1 Gemmatimonadota bacterium | reverse complement strand
AGCGCACCTGAATGGGGTTCAGGGGGTCGCCGGTTCAAATCCGGCCGTCCCGACTCATCTTTTCGCCCCGCAGGCATTTCGGCTTGCGGGGCTCCTGTTTTTGCGGATCCGGCGCCCCCCGCCGCGCGGCGAGCGCATTGGCACGCGACGGCTGGAGCCGTCGCGTGCCGGAGGGGCTCAGGTCCTGCCCAGCAACACCGCATCCAGGGACCAGGATCCGGCGCGGTTGACCACCTCGTCCAACGTGAGGGCGAGGTGCGCGTTCGGCCCGCCGAAGCTGAGGAGCGAGATACGCAGCAAAAACCTGCGCAAGCTCGCCGTAGCCGGGCATGCGGTCCCGGGAGGCGACCGCTCCGGACTCAGGCTCGCGGTTCGCCGCGTCTCGCACGTCGGTGGATTCCACGGTCCAGCCTACCGACTGCTTCCGAGCCGGACGTTGGTGCGCTCGAGCGCCGCCCGCGCGCCCCGCGCGAGCTCGCCTGCCTCCCCGATCCTCCAGAAGTGGACGAAGAGGAGCCGCGGCTCTTCGTCCAGCATGTGATTGTGCAGTGCGGTCACGTTGTAGCCGTGCTCCTTCAGCGTACGCACGACGGGATTCGCCTCCTCCCCGGTGACGATGTACTCCCCCACCGCGATGGCCCGGCCATCCCCAAGGTCCTGGAGAGCGAACTCGGACGCGGTCTCCAGCGCCTCGGTCGAGGGCATCCGCTGTCCGTGCATCGTCAGCCGCTCCGTCCGCGGGAAGACGAACTCGATCAAGCCGCCCTTGACCTCCCCTTCGGCGCCCAGGATCCGCCTCACGTCGGACCAATCACGCGTGGGGCGCTCCTCTTCCTCCGCTCCGGCCAGCGGTGTAGCGGTCCGGCCCAGCACGGCCCGGACCTTCCTCGCCAGGTCGGCTCCCTCTCCCATCCCGCGGATGTGCATGAACATCACCGTCGGCTCGGTGCCGATCAGGTGGTTGTGCAGCGCGGTGACCTCGAGCTTCTGCCGGTAGATCTCCTCCATCACCGGCTGGATCTCCGAGACCAGGACCACGACGTCGCCCATGAGCATGGTCCGGCCGTCCGCCAGGGGCCAGAAGCCGAACCAGCTCTGGGCGAGGGCCTCCGGTGCGAGCGCGACGCCCGCGAGCATCACCTCCACGTCGGTCCGGGGGAAGGTGACGCGAAGGACGCCCTCGTCCACGGAGCCCTCTCTCCCGAGCACGCTCCGGATTCCCTGGAAGTCCTGGCCCTCGGCCGGCGGGGCGGCGAGCGACGCGCCAAAGGCGAGGGAGAGCAGCATTCGTCGAGTCCGAACGACCAGCCGTCGAGTCGGCATGTCTCCCCTCCATCGATGAAGGCACAAGAGATCGATACGCCCTCGAGTGCGAAGCGGCTGCTTTCAACTCGCCGGGAAGCGGCCCGGCCCGCGCCCGATGAAGTAGCTCCCGACGATGAAGCCCACGTAGAGCACCACCAGGAGCACGCCTGCCCAGCGCGGGACCCTGCGGGTCATCACGATCCCCGAGACGAGGATCGTCGTCGCGACCGCCGCCGGGAGATGAAACGCGAGCACCTGCCTCTCGACCGGAATCGGCCTCACCAGCGCGATGATCCCCGCGTTCAGGAGGAAGAAAGCGAAGATCGATCCCACGACGTTGCCGAACGCGATCTCGGCTCTCCCCTCGAGCGCCGCCGGGAGCTCGCGGGCAAGCTCCTCGATGCTGACCATGAACGCCAGGATCGTCATGCCGAAGAACGTCTCCGAGATGCCGAGGCGCTCGATGACCGTCTTCGAGCCCCGGACCACCATCTCGCCTCCCCCCGTAATGGCGACCAGCGAGAGCACCAGCAGGAAGAACGCCTTCCACCGGCCGAGCCTCTCGGCCTCCCGCATCTCTCTGCCTTCGGCCGGCTCGATCTGCACGCCTCTCCTGCTCAGGTGGAGGAGGTACCCTACGGCGGCGGCATAGCTGGCGAGGAGGATTCCCCCGTCGGCCCGCGACAGCTCGCCGTCCAGACACAGCGCTCCGAAGAGCACGACGGCGACGATCGGGAGCACGAGCACGGTCCCGGGCGCTTGCGCGAACTCCATGGGCGCGAACAGCGCCGTGATGCCGAAGGCGAGCGCGATGGCGACGAGGGCGGCCCCGATGATCGAACCGAGCGCGATTCCCGCGACACCCTCGTAGGTGCCCACGGCGCCCACACCCAAGTTCTCGGGGTCGAAGCCGATGAACACGACGCTCACGACGAAGGCGCTGAGACCGAAGCCACGCGCGGTACCTACCGCGGCTTCGACCAGCTTCTCCGCGAAGTAGACAATGAGCGCGATGCCGGCGAAGATGAGTCCAACGGACAAGAGGAGGTTCACGGGGCTGCCTTTCTCGTCGACAGAGCACGGTGGAAGCCGTGGTATCCCGCTCCGTTATCGGTCGTCGAAAAGAGGGTCGGGCAGCGCGCCGCGGCCGTTGTACCAACGCTGTGATCGAAGCGGCGACCGATTCCCGCAAGATCGTGGCCAGTCGCCTTCTATCCCTCTCGACATGGCGGACCGCAGCTTTGGCGGCTCCATCACGACCGCGACGAGCGTCTCCGCGTCGACCTGCTGGTAGGACTGCTGAAGGCTCCGCGGGTCGCACCCCCCGCCGGAGGCCGCGCCGCGCTCGCGAATCCGGTCGGGCGGTTGCCCCTGCCGGCCCCGGCTGCCCATTTTACCCATAGCTCCAACCATAGCTACCCATGAGTAACCATGCCCGGCCCGCTCCGGGCGCCATCCGTGAGACCAATTCCAGCAGCGAGGTGACGTTGCCCAGAAAGGCGAGAAAATCCACTCGGGGGAACGCTTCGTCTGCCCCCCTCGGCTACGAGGCCCAGCTCTGGAAGATGGCCGACGCGCTCCGGGGCTCGATGG
>VSDC01000370.1:0-2906 GCA_047459275.1 Gemmatimonadota bacterium | reverse complement strand
ACGAACTGCACCAGCGCCGGATCGCGCGCGAGCATGAAGGTGTTGATCAGGATGTTCGACTTGCGGCACGCGGCGACCTCGCGGAACGTCTCGCGCAATACCCGCGGGTCGAGCCCCACGGGATTCTTGTAGACACGGCCGTTCGGCAGCGTGATCGCCGACGGCTTGCCGTCGGTGATCATGATGATCTGGCGCATGTCCTTCTTCTGCGCGAGGAGCAGCCGCCGCGCGAGCTTGATCGCCTCGGCCGTGTTGGTGTGGTACGGCCCGACCTGCGCGTCCGCGATGCGACGGAGGGGGATCTCCTGCGCCCGGTCGCCGAAGGTCACGACGCGCAACGAGTCGCCCGGATACTGCGTCCGGATCAGGTGCGACAGCGCGAGCGCCACCTTCTTCGCCGGCGTGAAGCGATCCTCGCCATAGAGGATCATCGAATGGGAGATGTCCAGGAGGAGCACCGTCGCACACGAGCTCCGGTACTCGGCCTGGTGCACCATGAGGTCGCCGTAATCGAGGTCGAGAGGGACCTTCACGCCGCGGCGCAGCGCGTTGGTGAGCGTGGCCGGGATGTCGAGGTTGAGCGCATCGCCGAACTCGTAGGGGCGCGACGCCGCCTCGGCTTCCACGCCCGTGGCCAGGTGGGGCGTGTCGTGGCTCCCGAAGCTGGACTTGCCGAGAGCCGCCAGCAGGTGCTTGAGGGTGCGGTAGCCCAGGAAGTCGATCCCCTTGTCGGTCAGTCGGAAATCGACCTGACGAGCTGCTTCCTTCCCTTCGTCGATGTGCCCGGCGCCCGGCACCGCCTGATGCGACGCGGGGTACTGCGGCGGCTGCGTGAGGTCGATGTACCCTTCCTCCACCAGACGCCGGACGATGTCGTCGAGGAGCTCGGCGATCTTCTCCCTCAGCGTCTCGTCGCCCGGCCCCTCGCCCCGCAGCTCCTCGAGCATCTCCGGGGTGAGCTGCCCGCTCTCGAGGAGCGCCCGCAGGATCGCTTCCTTGAGCGCATCGAGCGAACGGTCCCCGTCCGACGGATCGCTCCACGCCCACCACGGCTGGTCCTCCGGCCTCCCCGCGAAGCCGGCCTGGAGCAGGAAATCCGCCAGACGGTCCACCAGCTCCTGGAGGTTCAGCGCGTCCAGCAGCCCGCCCTTGTACTTCGTGTAGGTGGTGATACGCATGGGATTCTCCCCATCCGGCGTGAAGCGCTGCCGCCCGTCGCTCGCCGCCCGCCGCCCTTCGCCTGCCGCTCGGCGTGCCCCGCCCGCCACCCATTGTGCGCCGCCCACCGCTCGCCAATCGCCGCCTTCCGCTCCCCACTCGCCCCGCGCCGCTCGCCCGCCCCCGCGGCGCGCTACCCCCAAGTCTGCCCCGCCATCGGGGCCGGCGCAAGGACGACGGGATCGCGGCCACAACGCCGCGAAGATGCGACCCCGCCTCGGCTTGACACCCGCGTCCGGCGCGGCCTATGCATTAGCGATGCCTCAATTGTCCAAAGCCGTGATCCTCGCGGCCGGCCGCGGGACACGGATGCAGCAGGAGTGGCCTGGCGCGCGGATCGACGACGCGCAGCGCCGCATGGCGGAACAAGGGCTCAAGGGGCTGATCCCGTTCCACGGCCACCCGTTCCTCGCCTATTCCATCAGCGCACTGGCCGACGCGGGGTACCGGGAGATCTGCCTGATCGTGCGGCCGGACCCGGACCCGATCCGCGAATATTTCGCCGCCGTCGAGACGCGACGCGTGCGCATTTCTTTCGCGGTCCAGTCGGAGCCGCTCGGCTCCGCGCACGCGCTCCTCTCCGCCGAAGACTTCGCCGAGGGCGAGCCGTTCCTGGTCGTCAACTCCGACAACGACTACCCGGCAACCGTGCTCGCGGCGATGCGCGACCTCGACGGCCCGGGGCTCGCCGGGTTCGATCCGGACGCCCTGGTCTCGCAGGGCAACATCCCGCCCGAACGGCTCGCCGCCTACGCCCTCGTGACCGTGGACGACGACGGCTTCATGACCGGGATCGTCGAGAAGCCGGACCCGGCGACGCGCCGACGGCTCGAGGGGCGCAGCCGGGTCAGCATGACCTGCTGGCGCTTCGGCCCGGGGATCTTCGACGCCTGCCGCGCCATCGAGCCGTCGCGGCGCGGCGAGTACGAGCTCCCCGACGCCGTCGCCTATGCGATGCGCGCGCTCGGCGAGCGGTTCCGCGTCGTCCCCGTCGCCGAGCCGGTCCTCGACCTCTCGAACCGGGGCGACATCCCGTCGGTCGCAGCTTTCCTGGAGGGTCGGAGCGTATGCTTGTAGGCGACGCCGCACGGCCACCGGCCCAGGTCCCGGCAAGCGCCGCGGCCATGCCGCACCTCCTGACGGATGATGCCCGCCCGCTGGCCGACCTCCTCGACCGCGAGCGCACCGCGGAGCGGCTCGTCGAAGCCGGCCATGCCGCCGAGGTGGCCGACGCGTTCGCCGCCCTCGTAGAACGCGCCGCCCGCGCGCTCTGCGACGACGGCATCGCCCTCGACCGCCCGGTCCACGCCTTCGTCGTCCCCGGCAGGATCGAGATCCTCGGCAAGCACACCGACTACGCCGGCGGCCGCAGCCTCCTCGCCGCGATCGAGCGCGGCATCTGCATCGTCGCCGCGGCGCGCACGGACGACCGCGTCGCAGTGATCGACGCGATGGACGGCGACCGCGCGGAGTTCGCCCTCTCCCCCGACCTCGATCCCCGCGCAGGGAGCTGGGCCAACTACCCGATGACCGTCGCGCGCCGGCTCGCGCGCAACTTCCCGGAGGCGAGGACCGGCGCCGACATCGCCTTCGCGAGCAACCTCGTGCGCGCGTCGGGGATGAGCAGCTCCGCCGCTCTCGTGACCGCCGTCTTCCTCGCCCTCGCCGCCGTCAACCGCCTGGAGAGG